>NZ_CP025795.1:1800000-2081125 GCF_002906655.1 Vibrio hyugaensis
CAGCCGCGGCAGCGCAAGAACTGTCTGGTTTAGCAGAAAACCAAAAGCATCAGCTTAAGCAGTTCCAAGTTTAAACACTCAGCTCAAGACGATAAGTTTCAAAGGTTAGAAAAGAGAAAAGCTCCGCACTGGCGGAGCTTTTTATAAAAGCAAAGCTATCAACCCTTATTGACGTAATACTTATTATTCATCTGTCACTAACAAGAGAGTGCTTTTGAAACTTGAGTCTAACGGATCTCTATTGAAAACCTCACCATTAGTCGTATCAAAAGTTGCAACATGCTTACCGTCGCCATTAGGCGTGTTGCTCCAGACATAACGCCCTAGAACATCATCTCCATCTTTCAAACTATAGCCGCTAGCAAACCCTGTACTATTCATGGCTGGACTGTGGCAAGCTCGCTCAGTTAAAGATACCAGCTCTTTGATATTAGCTAGTCGCCAATTTTTTTTGTCAGCAAAATTGTGAAGAAGATGATTACCATCCTTATTACGAATTTGTTTGGCAGTGAAGAGAGCGAGTTGCCATGACATTGTAGCTCGCGTCCCGGTGCATTCTTCGTTTGCTGCATTCCATGTCATACCAACAGGGCAACGCATCCACGTTAGGCCCGTTTTTAAGTCAGTTACTGTCCCAGCATCAGAGTAGGTGTAACGAGAGTTAGGTGCTGTCTTTCCAAAATCAGTGGAACACTCTTGTGCCGCCATGGCTACTTGAGAAGCCAACACAAGAGATAGCGCGGTGATTAGTTTCTTCATCTTATTGGCCCTTTACTGCTACTAGACGGATTGGGAATTGGTATGAGTCATCGGCGTCTGCACTTGTGTTGCTTGAGCGAATATCGACGAGTGAAATAGTGCCTCTATCTACGCCCCGAGAGATAATTGCGGGGAAATAAACTTCAGCATCAACGAGCTGTGATGATGTATTCACAAACGTAAAGTCGCTATGCCAAAACGCGCCATACTCTAAATAAGGACTGCCTATCGTTTGCTGTGGGAAGTATTTAACATTAAAACCATACACGTTGTATGGTGTATATTCATCGTTAGGAGCGAACAGTGTTTGTTCACCAAAGTCTAATAAGTCATAAGTCTCGCGGTAAGTAGGTAAGCGCCAACCAGCGATGCCACACAAAGATTGCTTATTGATATGCTCCACATATTGGCTAGTGGTACAAACTTCATCACCAGCGTCTTTACAACCTGCAAGTTCTACATCTTTACTAAATGGCTTAAATGTTTCAGACTCAAACGCAAATAGGCGATCTTTGAATTGAACCGAGCTCGCATCCGCACTTTTGTTTTCCCAGACAAGCCCAGTACGCTCATCCATAGTACATGCCCACTCAGTGGCATCTGCAGCTAAAGCAGCACCTTGTGCATCTAGCTTAACGAACTTAAAGCCTGCGCCTGTCGACGTTTGCTTGTCCTCTTTGTCGAAGCCGTATTCCGCATCTTGACCAGGGTAAGAAGCTTGGACCTCAGCAACGTCTGCTGCGCCATCAGCAAAATGAAGAACGGCCCCCGTATCGTTACTACCAAGCGTTTGTTCAGCAACCGCTGCAATTTCTTCAGCAAATGCACTCACTTCCGCTTCAGACAGAAGATCAGAGGCCAACGGTTTACCTTGGAAGCTAAGGCTTTGAGCAAGCAACGCTACGCCTTTAGTCATTTGTTGTGGTTGCATCGCAGCTAATAGCGCAACCGTGTTTTGCTCTAGCTTATCTAGATCGCTGGCTTCTGCGTTAGACATTACCGTACCAGACAGAGAAACGCCGGCATCGGTGAGTTGCGCTTTCACAATCTCTTCAGCTTGAGCAACGGTTTTACCATCAACCACAAGGCCTGCGAACAACGTTGTTACACCATTGACCGTGTTACCCGTTGCTAAATTTTGGCCCGGAGCCGCAAGACGCAACGTTTGGTTTGAACCTTGATCAACTTGAGCAAGAATGGTGCTGGTTAGTACGTTTTTGTCGCTTGAAGTCAGGCTAAATTTACCGGCATTATCCGTTTTAGCACTCGGTTCAGTAGTATCACAAACGTAGTTTTGGTTTAAATCGATGCACACTGGCGTATCAAGAAGTGTACCTGCAGAAACGATGGTGCCAGCTACATCATAGGTCGGTGCCGACGTGTCACCACCAGAACCACCGCCACAGCCAACTAGGGCTAGTGACATAGCAACGAAAGAATATTGAAACTTCATAGATTTTATCTTCTTTTGATTGTAATTAACGAGAGCGAATCACTCTCACCATTGAAAGCAGGAAAAGTCCTAACAAGGTCCAAGGCGAGCCACTGCCACCTGAACCACCACCACTGCTTTCTTTAGTGGTATCAGCACTGCACTGATACTGAGCAAAGTGACTCACACCCCACTCTTTCAACACCCCAGAGTTCCCTGACACGCGGTCAGACACTTCGAGACGCCAAGTACCCCAACTCGGTTGAGCGACAAGTGCTTGTAACTCCTCGTCATACTGAGCTGTGAAGTAACCTTTAAATCCATTGGTATTGCTTGCTCGATGGCTAAGTAGCACGACCGATTTGCCTTGTGGAGACACAAGCGTCACTTGCAGATCCTGCAGTGAGTCATGTTCGATGTTCAGGTAAACCGCAAACGAATCATCAATCGTGCGTGACTTGTCCGATAGCGTCTGAGAGAACAGCCTGTCGCCCTGCTCTGGCAAAGCGGAATTCACTGATTGAGGCTGGATATCGAGCCCTGGCGTACCATTAACCAGCATCACCTTTTCACTCCACTGATGAGTCTTTAAGCCTTCTGCAAATTGGTAATCCAATGAAATAGAGGAATCGAATTGCGTGCCACATGTCAGACCGCTTGGTAACGCCACCTTCATTGAGGTCGAGTCAGAAAGCGTTTCATCAAAGTCGAACACGGATGCGTTGTTTAGCAGCCATTGCCCTTTGATGCTCGCTTCACGGCCAGTTTGGCTCAGGCTCACCCCAACGTCTTGACCTTGTGCGATGTATCGAGCGTCATAGCGAACGCGAAGAGGCGCTTTAAGTAAGTTGTGTTTGTTGAAGCTGTCTGTCAGGAATTGGGCGTAATCTTTATTTGGGAACAAGGTGTTTGCGGCAAACACGGTCGATTCTGCAAGATCATGCATTTTCACGCCACGACCAATGCCGTACATGCCTTCAAGTACAATGGCGTCAAACTCGCGGAACACGCTATCGGTATCATCACCGTATCGTTCAACCGATGCTTTAAGCGCTTGGAACAGTGGCGTTGACCATAGCTCGTCACCTAGTTCACCGCCCACACTAACATGCGCTGGATACTCTGAGCTCTCGAAGTAACGCGCTCTTTGGTTCCATAAGCTACGAGTTGTTTTGCGTGTTCCGAACACACCGTCCCAATTGAACACCGTATCTAACTCGAATTCTTGACCACGACGCGAAGCATCCAAATATTGAGTGCGGTAGCTCGCGCTGCCCGCCCAATAATCAGCAAAACCTTCTGCGATAGCACCAGTGTGACCGTACGCCCAATCCGGTACGATTTGGTAATGAATGCCATGCCCAAGCTCGTGTATCACTACATCAGCATCGACTGCATCCGGAGAAACACCACCGACACCCAGCATGAGTGCTTTCGTGCCGTAATAGTAAGTAGAGTTATCTTTTGATAAACCGCGAGCATCAAAACGAAGCGGTTCGTCAAACAAGTCGTAAGTTAGGCTTGTCAGATATTGGATCGAGCTATCAAGATGATAAAAAGCCATCAACTGTGGGAACGCATTGTCACCAAACTCGGTGCTTTGCATCTCATCAACACTGTCAAATGCTTGAACCCCTTCTGCGCTGAGAAAGTCCAACGTATCAAGTACAGGTGCTTCACCAGGTGCTGGGGCTGCAAATAAACCCGTCGCATCCACTTGCTTTAATCTGGGGTTAGAGAGATAGAACTTGCCGCCCGACTGTAAAACCTCAATCGACTTGGTTACGTACTCGATCGGCTGAGGGTAATCGGACAGTGCTGACCACGTCGATTCTGGTGCCGCTTGCTGTTGCATGGTACGAAGATCTGGGTTGAATAAAGAAACCTCAACATCAACCAGACTTCCAGAGCTCAAAGCCGGTGGCTCTTGTGCTTGCAGTTGGCGAGGCGATTCCAATTCCATTGCAACCGTTGGTTTACCGTTGCGAATTATCGTATCTTCAAGGCTCTTAAACACTCGCACAACGTGATGATTTTTATCGGTTGTTACTACTAGGGCACGCTGTGCTTGATATTCACCGTTTACCCAAACATCAAAATTGTAATGCTCACCAAGCTGAGACTGGGTTTTGTAACGGAACTTAAACTCGCCCGCTTCTGAGTAGTGGCTGTCTAGATAAGTTTTCGCTTGCGCTTCATTCGTTACCACAGAGTCCGTTGCGGGATAATCCCACTCTGCAGCCTGCGCCGCAGGGGTACAAGCAATAAGCAGCGAAAACGCCAATGGTTTTAGCTTCATGATTTCGTCCTAGAATTCGTATTTTGCATTTAGCGTGAAGTAGCGCCCAGGCTCAGTTGAGTAACGCTTACTTTCCTCAGCGATACCCGCTACGTCTTGGTATCGGATGTACTCTTTGTCGAACAAGTTGACGATGTTTGCGCTAACACGAAGGTCTTTGGAAACGTAGTAAGTTGCGCCAAGATCAAACGTATTCCACGCGCTTGTCTGCGCACACTCTGTCGCTAGGCCAAGCGTGGTCTGGCATTTAGGAACGCGATCCATAGCAGCGGCCCAGTTCCAAGCCACGTAAGCATTGAAGTCTTGGTTGGCGTATTTCAGTTGAGCGTTACCTTCGAATGGCGTAATGCTTCGAACGTATTCGCCTTCCGCGTCTTTGCCATCTACGTAGCCAAACTTAGTGCTGATGTCCCATTGTTTGGTGAGCGCGTAACCCGCAGAAAGCTCTGCGCCATAAGTCTCTACGCCATCAAGGTTTTGGTACTGTTTGATGTAATTACCAGTGCTTGAATCAAAGCCTGTGGTCACAACATCGATAAAGTTTTCAAACTTGTTGTAGAACACGGACGCATAGACATGCGCACGACCGTTATCGAACTTGTTACCAATTTCAAATGAGTCCGAAGTCTCGGCTTCTAGGTCTAAGTTAGGTGCGATAACAAAAGGCGTTAGCGGTACGAAATCATGGTTCACGAAGCCATATGCTTTGTCATATTCCGGAGCACGGTAACCGTGGTTGTACGATACATAAACGATGTTGTTGGCAAACATTTCACGAGAAACCGACAGGCTTGGAGACACCTCCGAGCTATCCATGTCCTTTAATGGGAAACCGCCCACTTCTCCCTCACCATCCGGCGTTAAACGGTGCGCATCAAAGCGTAGGCCGCCTGTGATGGTCCATTTATCCAGTTCCACCATGTCTCGAACATACAAACCAATGTTATAAGCACGAGCAGGAGCGAAAGGTTGTTTGGTCGAAGGTGTTACTCCGTTCCAATCAATCTTGGAATCACTATCTGTGCGTTCGTAATAGTCAGTAGAAAGCTCGACACCGTAAGCCAATTGGTGCTCTGCATTTGCAGCATAAATCGTATTGGTGAAGTCACCACGGAAGCCAATTGTCTCGTCAATGAAGGTTTTGTGTTCCAGTTCGCGACGTTTGGTAATCAAACCATTGTGATCCACTTGGCGCATTAAACGGTTGGTATCTTCCACGACTTCAGTGTGACGCCAGTAAACTTTGGTATCCAACTCTTCGAACCAAGTTGGATTAATCGGTGTCACCTCTGCACCAATGTAAGCGCTGTACTCTTCGGAGGTTTCATCTTCAGCAAAGCCTTCAATATGCCAGATTCCATCAGGTTGAATGGACGGTGAACCCTCCAAACGCTCTTGATTCTGGGTGTAGAGTTCCGCTTTGGCTTTCAACATCACCTCTTCATTGAAAAAGTGGTTGATCGTATAAGCACCGCTGTAACCATCTAGGTCGCGGTTATACAAATCTTCATCAAAGTTACGTGTCTCTTGCCCTTGCCAGTATGAAACATTAAACAAACTCTCTGTATCACCGGAGCGGAAAGCTAGGTTACTCGTACCTTTGTACTTGTTACTGATATCGGTGTAAGTACCAGAAACATCACTATAGAAATCCTTATCTTTAAGGAAGTCACCCGGCTGTTTGGATTCCAAAATCACCACACCGCCAATCGCGCCAGAGCCGTGGACAGAAGAACTTGCACCTTTGATGATTTGAAGAGATTGAAAATTGGATAAATCAAAAGTATCTCGACCAACCGCATCGTTAATATCATTCGCACCAAAGCCGTCTGCGGAACGAATGCCATCACGGACAATCATGATTCGGTTGCCCGTCATACCACGGATCGTGATATTTTGAGGGCGTCCAGCACCACCTGTAACGCTTACACCCGGCTCATTACGCAGTGCATCGTAAAGCTCCGTTTCACCTCTCGCTTCGATTTCTTCTTCCGTAATTACCGCTACGCTGCCCGCAACTTTTGATAGAGGTTGATCTATTTTATTGGCGGTAACGACCACCTCTTCCATAGAGTAAACGTCAGATTCGGCGTGCACTTGACTGGCAGCAAGTACCGAAAGTACTGCCGCTGAGACTGGGGTAAGCTTCATTTACTGCTCCGCTTTAGATGTTTTAATTAGTGATAGTAGAAACGCATATTCTTTTGCTTGTTGTTCTCTTGCCTGCCTTGGATCCATGCGATGGCCAGAGTTAAAATCCGTTTGCAACAAATAAGGTCCTGTCGATTCACTGGTCGACGAAATGGTGGCGAGATACTTCGCGCCTTCCCAGTAAGGCACACGTTGGTCGTTTAATCCGACTTGAACCAACATGGGTGGGTAAGCGTCTTTGCGGATATTAAGAATAGGATCATAAGCTTGCATTGCTTTTAGCTGCTCTGGGAGTGTCGGATTCCCCCACTCACCATATTGCTGTGCCGTCAAAGGCAAAGAAGTGTCAGACATGCTTGCAACCACATCAACGAACGGCACTTTTAATACCGCTCCAGCAAACAAATCAGGCTCTTGGTTAATGGCACCTGCCACTAAGGTGCCGCCCGCACTAGAGCCCAATGCGTAAACATCACGCTCACCGTGCTTAAAGTGCTTCAGTGCTTGCGCAGCTGCCGTAAAATCATTGATGGAATTGACTTTTAGAATCCCACGGCCTTGTTCATGCCAATCGTTACCAAAGTAGCCACCACCACGAACGTGGGCAATTGCATAGATCACACCTTGGTCAAGTAAACTCACCGTCTGAGGCATGAAGTAAGGTTTCATGGTAAAGCCGTATGCACCGTAACCATAGAGTACCACTGGGGCATTTTCATTCAGCTTGTCTTTACGATAAGCGAGCGATACAGGTACTTCAACACCGTTTGCTTTTACTGTAATACGTTGAGAAACGTAGTCTTGACTAGAGAAGTCACGATAAGCATCTTGTGAGAAGTCACTTTTTTTCAGCGTCTTAACATCAAACTCTTCCCACAACGGCGGTGTCGTCATCGACATACTACGAATGCGGATTTTGTTAGAGCGGTAGTCACCAAGTGTGCTCAACCAAGCAACGCGCCCTTCCGACTCTAACGGAAGAGATTTCTTCGCCTTGCCATCGTAAGAGTAAACCGAGATTGTCGTTTGATTGTCTTGCCTGGTTAATGCCACAAGTCCCGCATCATACAGATAGAACTGTTCAACGTTATTCTCAGAAGAGGTAAACGAGGTCCATTTGATGCTCTTGCCATGTTTAATGGCTTCTGAGAGCTTCAATTCAAACAAGCCAAATTTTCCATCCAGATTGCTGTTGATGAATACCTTTCCTCGAGCCACATCCGCGTAATATTCAATACCGGTTTCAGGTTTGCGCAATGACGAAGTCAACACTCCTGAATCTAACTCAAGTAACTTCTGCTCGGTGGTCGACTCGTTGTTGCTTTGAACTAGAGCGTAATGTGAATCTGCTGCGGGATAGAAGGACATCAACCAATCGGTTTTGTCCTCTTGCCAAATTACTCGTTTCTCGAGCGTTTGAATGTCGATTCGTAAGATTTGATATGGTCGCTGTGTGCGTGCTTCTTTCGCAACGAAGTAGCCAAATTTACCGTTAGAGGATAACAAAGCACCATTATCAACATTATTTACCAGCTCTTTTGTTGCCCCTTTTCCAAGCTCGACGAAAACGGCACGGTATTGTTCGCTGCCATCGATGTCTTCCGTAAACAACAAAGAATTATCATGGATGCGCCACTGACCGATTTGATAGTATTGGTGCTTAGACTGTCGAGGTGAGAAATCGTAAACAATCTTCTCTTCTGCATTGCTATCCGAGCGAGACACTAAAACGTAACGCTCCTCTCGTCGAACAAGGTTCCATTCCTCACCATCTTTAATGATCCACGGCGTCTTACCTTTCTCCGCGGCCATCGAATCCCATTGAGTGAGTAAACTCTGTGTGAGGCTGTCGTATCCGTTCTGAAATTTTTCTGTTTTTTGGTTTTGCTGTTTGAGGTAAGAAAGCACACGCTGATCTTGGCGAGAATCGTCTCTCAACCAATCAAAATTATCCGCGGCAAAACTGGGGGAAGCAGTGACTAAAAGCCCCAAAAAAACATGAGTAAATTTCATATAAATGGCACAACTATTTATAGGATTAATATTATTTCGCGTATTTTGCCCTTAAATAAAAATGAGATCAATTATCATTTACACATTTTCGTGATGTTTATATCGGTTTTTATTATGGCAAACGTTTAAATAGCCGATGAATACACTGGCATATTGATCATTGAGTAGGTGAGTCATCTGTTGCTATGAAATGAGGACTTATTGAAATGATAGCGCCACCTAAAAAGGTGACGAGTGTCGTTTACGCAACCAATTAATGGCATATTTATGCAAGTATGACGTTAGAAAATGTGGTTAATCACGACCCAAATCAAGGCAACAGAACCGATAAAATACAGTGAGGATACAACAACAGATTTAAGCAGTTCTCCCATTTGTGAGTCTTCAGTAATCATGAGAGCCTCCGCGCGTGATCATCAGCGTACAGCTTACTAAGGCTATACAAAGAAACGAGAGCATCTCAACCCAAACACCCTTCTTTTTCCAACCTAAAGCCTCGCATTGTTGGTCTGTTAGGCTCATGTCGATTTCTTCTAACCATTGCTCTTCTTGATACATGTTCTTGTCTCCTGTTTCTGTATACCTATGCTAAGCAAAGATGGCGTTCAGAAAAATCAAAGACTATTTAACCCTTGTTTAGAACTGCTAAACAATAGCCCGTGAGAAGGCAAATTTCAGATATAAAAAATCCGAGCTCGTAAGCTCGGATTTGAATTCAGTTAACCTCTGGCGCTGAGCTGAAGATTAATCTTCAGCTTTTGGTTCCGCTGGCTTTTTCTTAGGAATAAACACGTTTTCACCCACTGCCACGTTTTGGTAGAAACCTTTATCGCGCTTAGCAGGTTTCTTCGCGACTTTTTTCGCTTGTGGGCGTGCTTTTTTGGTTTCTGTCTTCTTACCACGGAAATCAGGTTTACGTGGTTTCAAGCCCTTGAATTTACCTTTTAAATCTTCAAATACAGAGAAGTTCAAATCTTGCTGTAGGTAAGTTTCAACACGCTTAAAGCTATCCCAGTCTTTAGGGCCAACAAGAGACACTGCGTCACCTTTGTTACCCGCACGACCAGTACGACCAACACGGTGCACGTATTCTTCTGTGTGCTTCGGCATATCGAAGTTGATAACGTGCGTTACTGTTGCGATATCAAGACCACGAGATGCAACGTCTGTCGTTACTAGAATCTTAAATACAGCACGCTCAAACTGACTCATGATGGTGTTACGTTGAGTCTGGTTCAAGTTACCGCTCAGCGCGACCGCTTTAAGCTTCTTCTCATTCAACTTGTTCGTTAGACGCTCAGTGTCATCACGAGTTGCAGTAAAGATGATCACCTGACGGTATTCGGCCTCTTCAAGAACACGCTCAAGGATCGCTTCTTTGTGATCTAGGTGATCACACAAGTAGAATTTTTGAGTGATGTCTTTGTGCTCTTCGTTTGATACGCCGATAGCAATACGTTTTGGCGCATTCAGCATCTCTGATGCAATGTCATTCACTTCTGCGTGATCAAGCGTTGCTGAGAACATCAGAGTTTGACGACGACGGTGTTTCGCCGCTTTGTGGATACGACGAAGCTCTGGTGCAAAACCTAGATCGAGCATACGGTCAGCTTCATCTAGAATCAGCGTTTCCAAACCATCAAGAAACAGAGAGCGATGCTCTAGGTGGTCAGCTAAACGTCCTGGTGTTGCCACGATGAACTTCGGGTAGCGGCGTAGCGCTTTTACCTGATCATTAAAGTTCTCACCACCAAGAATCAATGCTGCGTCATAACTCAGACCACCAAGCATTGAACGAAGCTCGCCATATACTTGTTTTGCTAGCTCACGCGTAGGAGCAAGGATGACTGCACGAGGGTCTTTTGCAGAAAACGACTTCGTCTTTAGTGACTTGTGAAGCATTGGTAATACAAACGCCAAAGTCTTACCCGAACCCGTTTTCGAAGATGCCAATAGATCCTTGCCTGCAATCGCAACAGGAATCGCCTGCTTCTGAATGTCAGTCGCTTTCTTGAAATCGTAGTGTTTTAGGTTCTTCAACAATCGGTTGTCTAGGCCTAGATCTTTAAATTGCAAAGTATTCTCCAATAAATAGTCATCGTTTGAGCGCTTTTTCAGTGTCGTTTCCGCTCTAACGCAGCAAAAAATAAAAGCTCGGTATAATACCGCAAATCATAGGAGTATAGATAGAGATCACACAAACTAATTCCATTAGAAAAAATAAAGATTCATCTAAGAAACTTTCATTTGTGTAAATTTCGTCTAAATTATTGATATCAGGGACGTGGTAAAAGAGCTGCTGTACTACCCGATACTGGCGTTAAAGGTGAGTAAACACTCACTTATGTAAACTAAAGGTTAGCGTCCGTATCAGGTACTCTATGAAATCCTTGGATTTTTTTGACTTTTGCTACATCATGTACTGATAGAATGTATTCACATTTACCACTATGACTATATGACACAAAACGTATAGCGTAGGAATTTAACTATAGGCAAGGAGTTCTAATATGAACAAAACGTTGATCGCAGCTGCAGCAACTTCAGTACTTCTACTAGCAGGTTGTGCTTCTTCTGACGAAGCAGCAACAGCTACTAAACTAGACGAACTAAGCAACCAAGTTAGCCAACTAAGCCAAGACGTACAGTCTCTACAGTCTGACGTTCAAAAGTCTAGCGACGCGGCTATGGCAGCTCAAGAAGAAGCTGCACGTGCTAACGAGCGTATCGACAACATCGCTCAGTCTTACACTAAGTAAGATTTGATTCCGCGCTTTAACACCCGTTAAGGCGCGGTAATTTCTACAGGAACACCATTTTGCGCAGCAATCGCTGCTTTTGCTTTCGCATTCGTCATACCAAATTCATCTAACCACCAGTCCAATTCTTTTGGCACAACTAAGTGATCTTTCTCGCCATTGCTGCGAGTTAGCGGCTCGTGCGCTTCAACAAACACACTGCGGTCTGGTTCTAAAGCTACTTTGACTGGCTGATTGATAATTTGAACTTTTTCGCCACGACGCACTTTATCAAACAACCATTCGATGTCGTTTGGGTCCATGCGAATACAACCCGCGCTAACACGCATGCCAATGCCAAAGTCTTTATTGGTACCGTGGATTAAATATTCACCATGGCCATAAGCTAGGCGAAGGGCGAACATACCAAGTGGGTTATCTGGACCAGCGGGGACAACAGCCGGCAAATCAATACCTTTCGCTTTGTACTCAGCACGTATAGAAGATGGCGGCGTCCAAGTTGGGTTTGGTCGTTTCTGGCTGATGCTCGTTGTCATAACGGGTGTATCGCGACCAATTCGGCCAATCCCAACAGGGAACACATAAACAATGTCTTCTTTCGGTGGGAAGTAGTAAAGACGCAGTTCGGCTAAGTTAATCACAATGCCTTTGTGTGCGACCTCAGGAAGAATAAGTTGAGTTGGAATAGTGAGGACGTGCCCTTCTTTTGGAAGAAATGGGTCTACACCTTTGTTGGCCGCCATTAACGCAAGCATGCCCACATCATACTGCTTCGCAATATTAGCCATGGTCTCGCCCTGCACCACTACATGATTTTCCATGCGGCCGATCACGCGAGCCCCATCTTCCGGTAGTTGATACACTTTGGCGAATGATAATCCACTCACTAAAGACAGCGATATCGACAGCAGGGTGCGCTTTGCGATACTCATAGGACGCTTCTTGCTTGGCATCTCTCTCTATTCCTTGGCGTTTTTAAAGAGCCGTAAGGTTATCTCTCTTTCTACCTTGTGATCAACCATCGGCTTGTGATAATCCAGTAAATTAAAGCCGCTCCATAACCAAGGGCTATGAATGAATTTATTCGGTACCTCTTTTATTTCCGGTATCCAATGGCGAACAAAGATCCCATCTGAATCAAACTTTTCGCCTTGGCTTATCGGGTTAAATATACGGAAATAAGGTTGGCCGTCACACCCCGTTGACGCTGACCATTGCCAGCCACCATTGTTTGCCGCGAAATCACCATCCACCAGCTTACTCGTGAAGTACGCTTCCCCCCAGCGCCAGTCGATATGCAAATCCTTGGTCAGAAAGCTCGCGACAATCATGCGCAGACGATTGTGCATCCAGCCAATCGTGTTAAGTTGGCGCATAGCAGCATCAACAATAGGGTACCCTGTTGTGCCTGTTTTCCAGCGCTCGAAAGCTTGCTCATCGTAAGACCATTGGATCTTCTCTTCCCATGGAATGAAGCCCTTTCCTCTAACAAGCTTTGGCTCAAACACCAATAAGTGTTGGTAAAACTCTCGCCAGATGATTTCACTCAACCACGTTGCTTTACCTTCAGTTAGGTCAGGTAGAGGGTTCTCCGCATAAAGTCTTGCGATACATTGTCGTGGTGATAACGCACCAATAGCTAAGTAAGGAGACAGTTGGCTAGTACCATCTACCGCAGGGAGATCCCTTTCTGCTTGATAAGCGTCGCTGCGCTCCCGCGCAAACTCTCTCAACTGTTGAACAATGTCGCTGGTTGACACATGCCAGTGCTCACTAGACTCACGCGAATAAGAGAAAGTAACCTCGGCATGGTAACGATCGGCTTGAACCGATTTGAGCAAATCTTCAGACACCTCAGCTTGAGGCTCTGGTTTCGACACCATTGGCATCTGGAATTTGAGCAACCAAGCGCGTTTGAATGGCGTGAATACTTTGAAGTACTCACCCTGCTTGTTCAACACGGTCGTTGGTGCATGGACGCACTTGTCGTGGAAGGCTTCAAAGATGACTTCTCTTTCAGACAGAGCACTAGCAACTTCTCGATCCAACGCTTGCTCGTTCACCTCATAATGGATATTCGCCATAACTCTCGTCGCACCCAAAGACGTCGACCATCCCTCAATCACCTCAGTCACGTCAGCAAACTTGGGTACTTCTTTATATAAAAACGGGATGTTGAGTTCAGCAAGTTCTTCATCAAGATGCGCCAAGCGTCGTGCGATTAAATCCGCCTGCATCGGAGCCATATGATGTTCTTGCCATTGTTCCGGAGTTGAAACAAAACAGGCAACAACTGGTTGCCCTGAATCTAGCGCAGCCTTGAGTGCTGTGTGATCTAACGTTCTTAGGTCTCGTCGAAACCAAACCAGGATCATGTCGTCTCCTTACGAGGGGGATGTTAGCCAGCGAAGTGCACTTTCTCGATAACTTCAGAGAACTGAACTTGCTCTGGGAATTGCGTTTTAAGTGCAGTTAACGCTTCCACTTGTTTCATTGGCAATGCTTTGTTTGAGAAGAAGTGAATCTGCTGGTATCGAGTTACAACCTCGTGCTCGATAAGCCCAGATACATCTTCTACTTTATCAATCAAGGTAATGTGATAGCCCTGTTCGCATAATTTAGCCGCTTGAATCCAGCTTTCCGCGTCGCGAGCTTGTTCAAAACTGATCAACAAGCACTTACCTTTTGAAGAAGCCTTGTTCTCTGAATCGATGACCAAAGCAAGGCGTGCAATCAGACAAGTTTGAAACAACCCCAGTTGCAGTGTTCGCAATGAAGTCTTCACCAAGTCGATAGCTTCAAATACGGGGTTCGTCAGTTGGTCGATAACAATATCTAGCGGATATTCCTTTAGTACGCTGGCGAGAATGGTTTCTGCTTTGCCTCGATTAAGCTGCGATAACGCCTCTAACATGGCTCCGACTTCTTCTAAACGCTGTGCTTCTTGAGAAAAGTCGATGTCCGCTTCTTGTCCCAGCAAACCTTTGACTTTACCAATCGCGACACCTTTAGATAGCCAGCCTTGTATTTCTCGTATCGTATCCAAATCTTGCTGCCTGAATAATCGATGCCCTTTCTCCGTTCTTTGCGGTTGGATTAGGTTATAACGCCTTTGCCAAGCGCGAAGCGTAACGGGCTTAACACCCGTTAGCTCAGATATATCTCGAATGGCGTAGAGTTTTTCTTCTTGGCTACAATCCATAACGCAATCTCATCTCCTGTGGATACGGTTCTAAAAATTTTTGTTTCTGCAAGTACGCATCTGGGTACGTATTGAGATAGTGCTTAATAAGAGTTAACGGGGCAAGCAATGGTAACAACCCTGTGCGATAGTCACTAATCACTGTGGCAAGTTCCGCTTTCTCATCACTGGTTAATGAGCGCTTGAAGTAGCCTTGTAAATGCATCAGTACGTTCGTGTTGTTCTTGCGGCTCGCACGATTTTGTAGTGCTTTCATTAAACCCAAACGATATTCATTGTAGAAATCGTCGATTTCATAGTTCGCGACCTCCGCAACCAGTCGGCCTAGAGAGCGATAAGACTCTGGGTGGTGCGCCATCAGCGTTAACTTGTAACGTGAGTGAAAGTCGATGATCTTGCCACGCGTTGGTTCTCCCTCCATCGACTCATAAAAATCATTGAGGCAGTAAACTCGAGTAATGAAGTTCTCTTTCAATACTGGGTCATTCAAACGACCATCTTCTTCTACTGGCAACCACGGCATTTTTTCCATCAAGGTTTTGGTGTACAAGCCAATGCCTTCTTTCGCAGCACTGTTCTTACTGTAAACCTTCACACGCTCCATGCCGCAAGTCGGAGACTTCGCGCATACGATGTAACCGCACAGTTGCTCACCTTGAAGCTCGTTCACTTTGTTTTGCGAGTACGTCAGCATTTCATCGGTATGATCGTTTTCAGGATTTTTGGTTTCGACCAATGCAATGCGCTCTTCGTTACTGACTAGGCGAATGGTAGGACGTGGTACTGACATACCCACTCCAACCTCCGGACAAACCGGTACGAAGCTAAAATATCCATCCAGTTCTTTGGTTACAAAGTTGCTGATTTTATGCCCTGAGTCGAAACGTACACGCTCTCCTAGCACACAAGAACTGATACCTACTTTGATTGAAGATTCCATGATGACGCATCCCTATACAAAATGTTTTGTTGTATAACTTATAGCAATTCAAGTTGAATTGTACAAGAAAATAAATTGTACAACCTGATCGTTTTACCCAGAGATTCAGAGATTCGATCAATAAGAACTCAGAAAAATATTGTGCTTCGAAACGTTTT
Organism: Vibrio hyugaensis; assembly: GCF_002906655.1. Lineage (NCBI taxonomy): Bacteria > Pseudomonadati > Pseudomonadota > Gammaproteobacteria > Vibrionales > Vibrionaceae > Vibrio > Vibrio hyugaensis. The sequence continues at coordinate 1,815,714 of NZ_CP025795.1, forward strand.
TTTGTGCACACAATCGACAATTCGCTCAAAAGCAAATCGATTGCCTTTTTGCTTTCAACAGATTTAGTTATCAACAGAATATTTAAACACTAAAACCGACCGTTTTGTGACTTAACTCTCAAGCCCCCTTTGTTCGTCCCGATATTATTGCCTCAACGAAAACGAACAAGTTCAACAGAATTGGTAATAGCATTCTATAATAGAGGCGTTTTACCAGAACAAAACTTTGGAGAGCACTTATGGCAACCCCACACATCAACGCACAACCAGGTGATTTCGCTGAAACAGTACTAATGCCAGGCGACCCGTTGCGCGCTAAATACATCGCAGAAACGTTTCTAGAAGATGTGAAACAGGTTTGTGACGTTCGCAACATGTTCGGCTTCACTGGCACTTACAAAGGCAAGAAGGTTTCTGTAATGGGCCACGGTATGGGTATCCCATCTTGCTGTATCTACGTACACGAGCTGATCGCGGAATACGGCGTGAAAAACGTTATCCGCGTAGGCAGCTGTGGTGCGGTACGTGACGACGTTAAACTAATGGACGTAGTTATCGGCATGGGTGCATCTACAGACTCAAAAGTTAACCGTATCCGTTTCAACAACCACGATTTCGCAGCAATCGCTGACTACGGTCTTCTAGAAGAAGCAGTTAACCAAGCGCGTGCTCAAGAAGTTCCAGTGAAAGTGGGTAACGTATTCTCTGCGGATCTGTTCTACACACCAGAAGCAGACCTGTTCGAGAAAATGGAAAAACTAGGCATCCTAGGTGTAGACATGGAAGCGGCGGGTATCTACGGCGTAGCCGCTGACCTAGGCGCTAAAGCACTGACTATTCTGACGGTTTCTGATCACATCATCCGTGGTGAAAAACTAAGCTCAGAAGAGCGTCAAAAGTCATTCAACGACATGATGAAAGTTGCACTAGAAACTGCAATCAACATCTAAGAAACAAATAAGTAGTAATTTGCAGCCAGTGCCTGACTGGCTGCCTGATTTATCCCGAGGGGGCGATTGTGTCTAACGGCGAACTGCCAAAAGACGCAGATGGGTTACAACTCAACTTTTGTAAAACATTGGCGTGTGACAACTTTGGATTGAGTGATGCGAAACGTTACGTATTGCAACATGCTAACCCTAAACGTCCGGCGATGGTATGCCGTGAATGTGGAGCTTTCCCCCCCTTACTTAACAATCGCGATGTAGTGAACGAGCTTCATCGCCTGCGACACGTTCACAGTGACGGGTTGCCTGCTTGTCGTAACGATGATTGCGACAACTTTGGACTTTCCGTCCACACTCACAAACACCTCTACCACGCTTTCGGGTACAGTGGCGATCGCCAACGTTACCGCTGCAAAGTGTGTCAAAGTACCTTTGTCGATAAATGGTCTGGTGCCAATAAAAAACTTCAGTTCCAAGAGAACTTGATGGGCCTGTTGTTTACCGGTTACTCGGTACGCGAGATCTGCCGTAAGCTCAGCATCAATCCAAAAACTTTTTACGATCATGTTGATCATATTGCTAGCCGTTGCCGCCGTAAACTGGCGACCATTGATGCGCGCTGGGTAAACCATGCCGAGCACTATGAATTAGCATCGAACTATGTTGCCTTGCAACCACACAGTAACAATGGTGTATATTGGATCGCATCAGGTGAAGCGCACTCTGGCTATATTCTGTGTCAACATGTGAACTACTCTTCTAACGATGATGCCGTCGCAACACTCGATCATAATCCTTATGATGAAGTGTCACGTTTTGTGTCTCAGGAATACACTGCCGAGGCAAGTGAAGCACCCGGTGAGCCTTCGAAGAAACTTCGTGAGCGCATCGATCAGAAATATCAAACCATTCTGGCGCGCGGCAACGTAGAGGACCCACTGGGCAACCTTTCGATATTCCATTATCCGTCAAAAGGTGCGTTAATTCGTCCACCTTACACGTCTTATGCCCACTATCTACACGTATTAGATATGTGTTGCCCAGAAAAACGTGTCTCGATTTACATGCCTCAAGATCCCCTGCTCCGCTCTGCCGCGTTGAGCGTGTGTTTATCTCGCATTCAAGAGAAAAACGTAGACTTGATGTATGTTGAAGAAGACGCTAGCTGGGATATGGCCGCACCCTTTGGCAAAGTGGATATTGCTTACATGAGTTGGTGGCGCGATCGCTGGGCGATTTCACATCAATACGAAGCGAACAAGGGCATTTGTTACTTAGCTGGCGACAATAACGAACCTGAATCTTGGTTCAATGTAGCCACTACACGTCACATTCAATTCTATCAAAACCGTTTTCAGCTTCTGTTTGAGAGCTTCATCAACGAGCCACGTCGCAAATTAAGACCTGCTGGGATATTACCTCTTTTAGATATATTCAGAGCTTGGCATAATTTGTGCTATCAAGATAAGCAAGGGCTTACCGCCGCTCAGAGACTGAAAGTAACGGACGCACCTCTGACGATCAAACAACTGCTGTCGTAACTATTTAACACTTTGCTCATTTAAATGTGGAAAATAGATGCTGGCAACGGTATATATTACGGTACCCAATACTTTATTGGTGTAGCATTCTTTCTACACCTGAGATGATAGTCGCATCTAACCACATAATATTTAGGTGTAAATTCCAGTTCGATAGTCATGGATGTGAACGTTGGATAAAAGCCAAATTCAGCTAGAAGCAGAGCTAAACGCCCTCGATGGCCAGATAAAATCTGATCCGGAACGCGCATTTCGAATCGCCGAACAATGCAGAATTCGTGCGGAGCAAATCCTGTTTGTGGATGGCGAAATCCGTGCGTTGATCATTATGGCTCACGCTTGTTGGTGTAGCATGGATTACCGCCACGGGCTCAAGCTGGTCAAAGATGCCTACAGCCTTCAAATTCAACTCGATACCGACGATCATTTACCCGAAATTCTTCATCTCTTCGCTCTACAATACTGGGGACAAGCCAAATACTACTCAGCCCAACAATACTGGATAAATGCGTTAGAACAATCCGCTTTAGTTGATGACATTGAAATCCAAATCGAAGCCCTTATTGGTCTTGGTAACGTATGGCGTATCACAAACGAGCATAAGCTTGCCGCTTCCACTCACGAATTAGCGGTGCAAGTGGCAAACAGCGTCCGTATTGCGTGGCTAGAAGGCAAAGCTCGAATCCTACTCGCATGGGATTATTACTTGCTGAATAACTTCGTTGAAATGTTAACGGTGTTAGAAGGTGCTACCGAGGTACTCCGCGACCATGATGACAATACATGGCAAGCAGAAATATGGGATTTCAAGGGGCTTGCACTACTAGGGTTAGAACGCCTCGATGCAGCAGAAGAAGCCACTCAAAAAGCGCATCAACTCGCGATTGAACAAGACTTAACTTGGATGAAAGCACACTCTTTCATCAGCCGAGCTCGGCTCGAATTGCTGCGAAAAAACACCGAAAGTGCAGCAACTCTGCTGCAATCTGCAGAGCAATCTGCCATGAGCTTTGATAATGGTGAACTACTTAGCCAAATCTGCTTTCAACAATCTCGTGTAGCAGAAGAACAAGGTGATTATGAAGGCGCTTTCCAAGCTTTCCAAAAATACCGCAGATATGCCCTCAAGATGCTCAAGGAGCAAACTCATCGAGTGAGCATGGATAAAGCTCGCGGTTCCAAACGCCAATTAGAACAGCGCGCAAGAAAACTCATCAACCGTATTCGAGCGCAGCATGAATACAATCCAGAAAAACAATTCTCCAACGTGGTTTCGGAAACGTACTGGTGGGAGCAATTGGTCCTGTTCAAAACAGAGCTTAAGCAATCGAACCACGCGATCATTATGATTCGCCATACGGATCCCACTTTCCTTGACGTGTGTACTGAGCTCGTCCATTCATTAACGACGTCCAGCGATTTAATCTCTCGTTTAAGCAGTGATCGCTTAGCCATGCTTATCGCCGAAAAAGATCAAGCAGCAGAAGACTTGTACCGCACGGTTTGCGCAATGTTAGACATTTACCCTTGGGAGCGACGTAGCTTAGCCGGCGCTAAACCGACCCTCTATCTGCAAGATATCCTGACCTTCCCGTTCACGTTGGAGCAATTGGAAGAAAGCCACATTGAGGTAATGAAGAATGGAACAACTGCTTAGTAAAGTAACCGATGCTGGCATGGACCCTTCTTCTGTTACAGGTGAAGAAGCACTGATCCTATGGGAACATATCCGCGTTCATATCGCATCAACAAATCGTGAAAAAGCTCATTGCCACATCATCAGCGCGGAATATCGCAGCAAAATCAAGCAGCTGAGTACCAGCATTGAAGAGCTTAGACAAGCTTTAGACTTACTCAAATTACCTGAAGATGTAGAAGACATTCTTTCAGTCAAAGCAAGCCTGAGCGATCGTTTGGTCGAAAAAGGCGATTACAACGCCGCATTAACGGAATACATCGCTTCCACCAACATTGCGGTGGAATACGGTTATATCGACGAATACGTACTTGCCATTATTGGCATGGGCAACTTGTGTGATGCTTATGGCGACCATAACAAAGCGCTGCGCTACTACCAAAAGATCGACGCGATCGACCATGCCATTGGCAGCCGTTCACTTAGATTGCGTTACAAACTGTATATGTTGGCTTGTTACATCAATTTGCAGCGTATTGGGGCGGCAACGGATCTGCTGAGTGAGTGCGAAGAATTGAGTATCTTGGTCAGTGATAAAAACCTCACCAGTCAAATTCATTTATATCGTGCCAAGCTATTGCGTTTGCAAAAAGAGTGCGACCAAGCCCTGATTGCCATTTCACATATCCAGTATGCAACCGGCAAACAGCATACTCAGTGGCTTTCAACCATGGTAAAGATTGAAACCGCTTACTGCTTAAACGAAATCGGTCACCAATCTCTGGCAAATCTGCTTTTATCCTCGACAGGCAAGCGCATTAATGAGTATTCCTCGCCACTGATCGCCAATCGCTTTTACAATGCAATGAGCCGAGTGTGCTCTTCTCAAGGCCAATTTAAAGAAGCGCTCAACTACGAGAAAAAAGCATTCCGTGTTGAATCCGATCTCATCAAACACATCCCAATCGGTGAGCTAGGTGCTGCCCAATTACGTCGCCTCACTCGCTTTGAGTTACAGCTTAAATTGATTCTTTCTGAGATTGAAAACAAAGAGCTGAAAGAAACCACTAAACAGCACAAAAATACCGTAGCGCAGCTACAACAAGATGTATTTACCGATCCACTCACTTCGCTGCACAACCGCCGTTGGTTAGAAGTGAAGCTGAAAGACTTGTTGTTGCATGACACGTCATTTGCACTGATGGTGATTGATATTGACCACTTCAAATCAATTAACGATGAACTGAGTCATTTAGTCGGTGATAAAGCAATTCAGAACGTATCAAAAGAGCTGTCTGGCTACTTTAAATTCCGAGGGTCATCTTGCGTTCGCTTTGGCGGTGAAGAGTTCTTGGTGATTCTAGAAAATACCGAGCTTGCTCGCGCAGAAATGCACGCAGAAAACTACCGTGAGCGGATTTATCAATTTGGATGGCATGAGATATTAGGTGAGCGTGGCTTGACCGTTTCCATCGGTATCACACTTCATCGTGAAGGCGAGAACACACAACGTACCTTCTATCGCGCTGATAAAGCCCTCTACCGAGCCAAGGCCAACGGCCGGAACCAAGTGTGTACGGAGCTTTAAAGCAATCAATAAAAAACGCCCCAGCATCAACTGGGGCGTTTTCTTTGGATTCAATCAACAATATTACAGGAAGAAAAGCGAAATACCGCCTAGCGCCACCAAGGTTCCGATAACGCTCCTCACCCCAACCTTCTCGCCGCGCAAAACATAAATCACTAGGATGAACAGCGGACTAGTCGCAATAAGGGTTTGTGCTATCGCTGGGTTAGCATATTTCAACGCAATTTGTTGTAGCCAGAGCGCTAAAAATGTCCCAACAAAAATAGCAAGCAATAGCCACCCCATGGCTTTATTCCCCATCGAAGTCATGTGCTGTTTAATACTTTTAAACGGCGTAGGTTCCACAAACTTAATCACCATACACACTGCCAATACACCAATACTCAATCGAATCAAAGCACCTAGCAAAGGGGGCAAGTCACCAGCGACAAGAGCATAGTGAGAGATCACCACACCTGATGCTTGACAGACACTGGCCAGTAAACCGAAACCAATACCACTCCAATTAATCGCTTCGCCCGATGATGATGGTTGGAAAACGACAAAAGTCACCGCTGCGGTTGTTACCACCACACCCAACCAACTTTGCAAAGTTAACTCAGAACCTAGAAAGACCAAAGCAAGCACACCAGACAACGGCGGAGCTAAAGATTCCAACAGTAAGGTTTTGTTCGGTCCAATGCGCTTCAATGCGGCAAAGTAGGCGGAATCCCCAATGGCAATACCGATCACACCGGAAACCGCCAATACGGCAAGGTGTATCGGTTCAATGTGTGTCGGCAAGCTTTGTGGCAAAAATGGCATGACCACCAACATCATCATTGACGCAATGATCCCTTTAACAATGTTCAACTGCATCGCTGAAAAACGATGGCTGAACTGACTGTATATCCACGTAGCCACAGCCCAAACAGCCGCGGCACTGATTGCGGCGATCTCACCAGAATATTGCACTGCTTACTCCTTCGTATTGCATGCCGTATATCTCATTAACAACGAATCAAATTATAAATAGCTTGATTCAATCATTGTTCTATCAAATACTTAAACAGTTAATTTACGTAAGTTTTTCCATTTGGCAACAAGCACAGGGAAGTAAGATGTTTTTAGACTATTTTGCACTTGGGTTACTCATTTTCGTTGCTTTAGTTATCTTCTACGGAATCATTGTGATTCACGATATTCCTTATGAAATAGCAAAAGAGCGCGAGCACCCTCACCAAGATGCGATTCATTACGCAGGCTGGGTCAGCCTTTTCACTCTTCATGCACTTTGGCCATTCCTTTGGATTTGGGCAACGTTGTGGCGCAAAGAGCGAGGCTGGGGCTTCAAACAACTCGAACAAGAAACGCATGATATCCATCATCGTCTTGAAGAGCTAATTGATGAAGTCAATGAACTGAAAAAAGAAGTGTCAACGTTAAAAGGTGAAAAGCCTGTACAAAACACTCCAGTACAAAAAGAACAAGGTAAGGAGGAACAATAATGGATTTACTACTGGTTCTGACTTACGCCGCGCTGTGTATCGCGATTTTTAAAATTTTTAATATACCACTCAATAAATGGACCGTACCAACTGCCGTATTAGGTGGTGTTGTGCTTGTCGGTACATTGATCTTATTGATGAACTACAACCACCCGTTCACGCAAATTGGTAACCAAGTGTTCTCAACCACACCTGTCGTATCTGGCGTTCGTGGCCGAGTGATTGAAGTACCTGTACAACCAAACCAACCTCTGCAAAAAGGCGATGTACTTTTCCGTATTGACCCAGTACCTTTCCAAGCCGAAGTCGATAGACTACGTGCAAAAGTGAAAGAAGCAAGCCAAGGTGCACTTGGTTTAGAATCTAGCGTGCAAGAAGCTGAAGCAGCCGTGCTAAAAGCGCTTGCAGAACGTGATAAAGCACAACGCGAATTCGACCGTTACCAGCGTGGCTTCGACCGTGGTGCATTCACAGAACAACAATTGGATACTCGTCGCCAAGCATTTAAAGCCGCACAAGCCGCTTTAGAAGTCGCGCAATCTAAACAAGAACAAGCACAAATCGCCTTGGACTCAGAAGTTGGTGGAGAGAATACGCAAGTCGCCTCACTATTGGCAGAGCTAAGAAAAGCTGAGTTCAATCTAGAGCAAACCGTGGTTACCGCACCAACCGATGGTTACGTTACACAGTTAGCTCTGCGACCAGGTGTTATGGCGGTACCTTTACCGCTAGCACCGGTAATGACATTTGTGCATACCGAAGAAAAGCTCTATACGGCAGCCTTTCGTCAAAACTCATTACAGCGCCTTGAGCCAGGATTTGAAGCCGAGTTTATGTTCCGAGCTCTACCGGGCAACGTGTTTAAAGGCGAAGTTGTTGAAGTGCTACCAGCGATTGGTGAGAGTCAATTCCAAGCCCGTGGTTCACTGCTGGGCACAGAAGCACTGCGCACTAGCGGTCGCGTATTTGTTACCTTAAAAATCACCGATGACCTAGAAGAGTACCACCTACCTATGGGTACGGCAGTAGAGGTGGCGGTTTACTCGGACAGTTTCACCCATGTGTCTATCATGCGTAAGGTTCTTATTCGTATGAAGAGCTGGCAAAACTACCTATACCTAGATCATTAATTTAACGAACAAAAATCGTACTAAAAAGTGTAATCAGGGGCTGACAGTTGGCCCCTGATTGCGTTCTAGCCATCCAGACAGATAGCATTCCCACTTTTATCAATATTCTGTATAATGCGCGCCTTATTTTTGATGCTTGCTGTAAAACTAAGCCAGTCAAAAGGATGCGTGAATCCAATCACACATTTCTTGAAGAAAGATAGAGCAAACAATAAGCAGCTTGGTTGTTTCCAAACTTTGTTACACAATCAGCGCTATAAAAACAAAGCAAGTGAACGTTCTTTAAAATCGACAATTGAACTGAGGTTATCTATGAATCTTTCTGCTAAAACCGTAGTGGTTATTGCAATCGGTGCTGCACTTTACGGTATTGGTGGTTTGCCAATGTTTGGCATCCCTGTATTTGCAAACACGACGCTAAAACCAGCAATGGCGGTATTGGCACTGTTCTCTGTATTATTTGGTCCGCTTGTTGGTTTTCTTGTTGGCTTTATCGGCCACTGGGTAACAGACTTATTTGCAGGCTGGGGCGTATGGCTAACTTGGGTACTCGGTTCAGGTATAGTCGGTTTGATTATCGGTCTTTTCCCTTCTCTAACACGTAATCGCTTAGAGACAGGTGACTTCAATATGAAAGATTTCGCGTTGTTCGTGGTGCTTGCTCTATTGGGCAACGTATTTGGTTACGGTTGCTCAGCCTTCCTTGACACCATTTTGTACGCAGAACCGTTCACTAAGGTCTTCACTCAACTGTCGATCATCGCGTTGGGTAACACCCTTCTTATTGCTATTGTGGGCTTCTTCATTCTTAAATCTGTCGCAAAACGTAACAAGCAGAGCCGCAACTTAACAGAGGCTTAATGTCGAATGACAATCGAATTTTCTAACTTCTCTTTTAGATATGAGTCGCTGGACAAACCGACGCTAAAAAATATCAATCTAAGGATAGAGAAAGGAGAGAAAATCGTCATTATCGGTCCAAGTGGTAGTGGTAAATCAACCCTTGGCCAATGTCTTAACGGACTAATCCCACATGCGATTAAAGGGGAAACCAGTGGCAAGCTGACCATTAATGGTCAAGACACCGCCCCTTTTGACATGCACCAATTCACCGAACAAGTTGGCACCGTATTACAAGACACAGATAGTCAATTTGTTGGTTTGAGTATTGGCGAAGATATCGCGTTTGCGTTGGAAAACCAGCTACTCTCTAATATCGACATGTACCCGTTGGTCAAAGCGACCGCAAGAATGGTCGATTTAGAACAGATGCTAGATCGCTCCCCTCATGATTTATCCGGTGGTCAAAAACAGCGTGTTTCTTTGGCCGGTATTTTGGTGGACGACGTTGACATCTTATTGTTTGACGAACCACTTGCCGCACTTGACCCAAAGACGGGTAAAAAGACCATCGAGATCATTGATGACCTTCACCAAAAAACTGGCAAAACCATCGTCATCATCGAGCATCGCCTTGAGGATGTACTGCATCGCTCGGTAGACCGTGTAATCTTGATGGAAAGTGGCGAAATCATTGCTGATAGTACTCCTGATGAAATCTTAGCATCGCCTCTTCTCGAAGAATATGGTATTCGCGAACCGTTGTATCTTTCTGCGTTGAAAGAAGCGGGTTGCGCCATCGAAGGCGAAGCAAAACCATCAAGCTTAAACACATTACCACTGTTGCAATACCAATCCGCTGTAAATACTTGGTTCGAAACATCACAAGTAGCAGAGGTTGCAACCCCAACCGATACGCTTTTAGAAGTTCGTGATCTTACTTACTCATACGACGGCGAAAAGAACGCGCTTGAAGGGGTCAGCTTTGATGTCAAACGCGGTGAGTTTTTATCGGTATTGGGTAAGAATGGCTCAGGAAAATCAACCATCACAAAACTGGTGATGGGTGTTATTGAACCTGATAACGGCGCGATGATCTTGAATGGTCAGGACCTCAATGAACTGAGCATTTTTGAGCGCAGCCAAAAGGTTGGCGTGGTGATGCAAAACCCAAATCATATGATTTCCCATCACATGATTTTTGACGAAGTGGCTTTTGGTCTACGCAACCGTGGCGTTGAAGAGAAACAAATCGAAGCGAAGGTATTAGCAGTCCTTGCGCTGTGTGGTTTGAGTAAGTACCGCCACTGGCCTATTGAAGCGCTGAGCTACGGTCAGAAAAAGCGCGTAACCATTGCTTCGATTCTTGCATTAGAACCTGAACTACTGATTCTTGATGAGCCAACGGCTGGTCAGGATTACCGTAACTACACTTCTATGTTGAGCTTTATTGAGAAGCTTAACCGTGAACTTGGCATTACGGTGATGATCATCTCTCACGACATGCACTTGGTATTGGAATACACCACTCGTTCAATCGTGATTGCCGACAGCAAACTGATTGCCGACGCGCCAATGACAGAAGTGTTCAGTAACCCTGTTTTGTTAGATCAAGCGAACCTAACCACAACCAGTTTGTATGAACTGGCGACTCAATTAAACATCGAGAATACCAACGGTTTTATGCAGCATTTTATTGATGTGGAAAAAACACATCGCTCAAACCTTGCAGCCCAAACGTTGACATCAAATGACAGCTCTGGAAATGAAAGCCTTGAGAGTGTAGTGGCATGAAAGATAATAAGATGAAGTTTGGTATCAATTACATCGATACCCAATCGCCATTACACAAACTCAACGGTATTACTAAGTTTCTATTGTTCATTGCGTGGGTAACGGTTGTATTAACGACCTTTGATCTACGCATCATCGCGTTACTTATTATGGCTGGCCTTGGCTTGTTAAAAATGACCAAAGTGCCTTTTCATGTTTACAAGCCGTTGTTGATTGGTACAGGCAGCGTATTATTGGTTAATGCACTGTTTATGTTTGCATTAGCGCCGCAGCAAGGCAGTGAATACATGGGGTCAACAACAGTATTGTTGTCGTTGCCAGGTAATTACTCACTTACTCAAGAGACTTTGTTCTATCTGGTCACCGTGACACTGAAATATTTCAGCATGTTCCCAATTGCTTTGGTGTTTGTATTTACCACGCATCCTACTGAATTTGCGGCAAGTTTGAACCGCATGGGGGTACCTTACAAAATCGCTTATGCCGTCAGTTTGACCTTACGTTACTTGCCGGAAGTAAAAAAGGACTTCGTGAACATCATGCACGCTCAACAAGCTCGTGGTGTTGAACTGAGCAAGAAAGCGCCGTTGTTTACCCGTATGAAGAACGTTTCTAAGATCTTAGGCCCGCTGATTTTCTCTAGCCTAGATCGCGCCGACCAAATCTCTAACGCGATGACATTGCGTGGTTTTGGTCGTCATTCTTCTCGTACTTGGTACAGCCTAAAGCCGCTGACCAAAGCCGATATGGTGTGTATGGCAGGCATCGCCGTGATTGTTGCCGCGGCGATTAGCAAACGCGTTCTAGACACTCAACTGTTCTGGTATCCGTTCTAAACAAGCGAGTATCACGTTGAAAACCGAATATAAAAATGGGATGCCTCTGCATCCCATTTTTATATCTAATCAATAGACTAACTCATTGAGTAGTAAGTACTAACTTAGCTCCATTTGAGCACTCGTGTCTCGTTACCCTCTTCTGGTTTCGCAGGAATATTCAAAGACAATAGTAGGCTAACCGCAGCCATACCCGCACCAATATAGAACACGCTAGAAGGAGAAACCAACCAAATCACACCAAAGGTTACCGGAATCACAACCGCTGCAATATGGTTAATGGTAAACGCCACACCAGCCGTTGAAGCCATGTCCGCCGGATCGGCTATTTTCTGGAAGTAAGTTTTGATTGCGAGTGCCAGCGCAAAGAACAAATGATCCACAACATACAACGCTGCCGCCCACTCCGCCGTTTGAACTAAGCCATAGCCAACAAACACAAAGATGAGTCCTACGTATTCAAACATTAATGCTTTACGCTCACCTACCGCACCAATGAAACGACCAATACGTTTAGCAAATAGGAAGTTAAACACGTAGTTGATAAGGAACAGCAAGGTAATATCCGCCGCTGAGTAACCAAACTTCTCTACCATCAGGAAGCCAGCAAACACCGTAAATATCTGACGGCGAGCACCGCTCATAAAGGTCAATGCATAATAAAGCCAGTAACGCTTACGCAGCACCAACTTTTTGTTTTGTGGAACTTCGGTTTTGAATTCAGGGAACGCAAACGCCATCACCAGAATCAATACAAAACCGATACCGCCCGCCAGCAAGTAAACCGTTTTGAATTCTAATTTGAGCTGCTCAAGCAGAATCCAAATCGCACCATAAGTAATCAAAGACGCTAGTGCACCAACCGATATAAATTTGCCTAACATTTCTGGTGCTTCTTCTTTGGTTAGCCATTGCAAAGAAAGGGATTGCTTTAACGTTTCAAAGTAATGAAAACCAGTCGACATCAACAAGGTGGTAAAAAGAAGACCAAATAAAGATGGGAAGTAACCTGTTAATGCTGTACCCAATGTGAGCATAGCGAGAGAAACCAACATAAAGCGCTGCTCTCGAATAAACAGTAAAACAAACACAACAGTAAACGCCAGAAAGCCGGGGATCTCACGTACACTTTGCAGCAGACCGATGTCTGCGCCATCAAAATTGGCTTTTTCGATCACGAAGTTGTTCAACAACGCCATCCAAGTAGAGAAAGCTATCGGTACAATAATAGAAATAAGCAGGAGGAAATTTTGCGGAGTTCTCCAACTCTTAGATGACGAGTCCATGATATGTCCTTTGGATATGAAGTCGCCATGATACCGCCAAATGTAACAAAATCGCAATGTCATTATAATTTATTTATATTGTGATTTTTATAGTAATTTCCTTAAGTTAGGACTCAAAAACATCAAGAGACTCTTGCTCGCAACATTGCTAGCTTATTATTTTTAAAGAATATTTTACAATTTATATCATGGAAAAATATTCTGCGAATTGATGATAAAAGAAGCTTATGTGCTTAGACGAAAGTTTGCGTGCTTCTTGTTGAAGGCGAGCAGAGTTATACTGTTGTCATTAGTCTTTCTTTTCGGCGTCAGCCAATACACTTTTTTGTCTCGATATTATGAAAAAACAAGTCCTGTTTCTTTGCACTGGTAATTCTGCACGCTCTCAACTTGCTGAAGCGATATTTAACCAAATGGCCGGGGATCTTTTTCATGCCGACAGCGCGGGCTTTCATCCTAGCGAAGTAGATTCAAGAGTGTTTGAGATACTAGATGCGCATTCGATAAAAGGGGAAGCGCTGCATTCGAAAGACTATGCCGACGTTGCTAACAAACCTTATGACTTCGTCATTACCTTGTGCGATAACGCGAAAGATGAATGTGTGATCTTCGAGCAACAGGTTAACCAACTTCACTGGAATCTAACCGATCCTAAACCTCTCGAAGGCATTAAACCTTTCCAAGACACTGCAAAAGATCTGATTGAACGCATTAGCTTATTTTTACTTCTAAACAGTGAAGAAAACGGCACACACGTTGATCCTAGCAGTTTTTTCAAGTTGATGAGCGATCCACTGCGTTTGAAAATTTTGATGCTTCTTAAAGATGAACAAGATCTTACGGTTACTGACCTCAAAAATGCCTTAGATGAAAGCCAACCAAAAGTGTCTCGTCACCTAGCACTGCTGCGCGACACTACTTTCTTGAAGGATACACGTCATGGTTTGTGGATTCACTATCGGCTTTCTCCTTCGTTACCGATGTGGATCAAGCACCTTCTACAAATTGTGCGTGTCGGTAACCCGGGCATCATTAACGTTGAAAAGAACCGCTTGAAAACCGCACAACAAACCGAGCAATAACCCCATTGCTCTACTTAGCTAAATGCCTCTTTATTCATTGGGGAACCGCTGGATAAAATTATTTGGATCGGCATCACTTTGTTAGGTACAAGTCAGCGTCACAATTAAGTGCTAACCCAATCACTGTAAATCAGTAAGCATCTGAAAGTACGCTTCAATTTTACTCATCTATATTGAGTTTGGGTGCAACCCACCATCTTCAATTTTCCATGAACAGTCGAACTCGCTTGATGATGAGCATCGAGAAAATAACCTTTATTCAAGATGCCTTTTTTAACCGAAACCAAGACGATATTGTTGAAGTCGATTTGCTACTCATGTCCCGACTTTAACTAGTAGCAGTTTGTGACTCCACATAAGCCTTTCCCACCCACTCCAAGGGTGGGCTTTTTTCTATACCGTCATGTGTAGGCATTCCATCGAAATGATTTTATTGGGTGATAACTACTTTCTGACTCATTTGGATATGATCTACCCAATAGTCGTCATTGGTTCAAACCGCATTCAGTGTCTCTGCTGAATAGAGAAGATTTTAGGAAAGGTCATGCTAAGACATAGAAAAGCGGTCATCTTTTTGTGGGTCGCTGTCAGTAGCTCCTGGTTATGGATGCAGTTGATTAACATGGAATACCTTATCCACTGACAATGATTACAACCTCTCAAATACTGAGGTCTATCCGCAAAGAAAGCCTTACCTTCACGTATGAGGGAGGCCTTTCACCCTCGCTCTGTCTGCTAGTCATATTCAAGATAAGCAATATGCTTGATGCCTAAATTGAACGCCATGTAAATGCTACATTTACCAGCGAAATTTAGACATTAGGATCACGACATGAAATACACTCTCTCCTTGGTGTTACTATCACTACTTCCTATGGCCTCGAATGCTGGCATTATCGACCCTAAATGCAACCCAAAGAAACTGACAAATGGCGTAACAAAAGTGGTAGGTAACCGATGCACGCTTGATGAAACAATCGCCGACACCACCAAGGAAGCATTGGGTGTCGATCATCGTGTGGACTATAAGAAACGGTTAGAAAAAAAAGGCATTATTCAAGACAAGGATGACAAAAAATCAGACGACTGATCTTAACGCCTCTCCATATTCCAAATACGGCCATGTCACTTAATACTGGCCGTTTGGAATAGTGACTTTGAAAGTACCTTTACTCCCTTCAATCAATATTTTTGACGGTTAAACGATTGTGGAACTCGAACACCTTCTCCGGGCAAACGTCTATGCAACGACCACAGCTGATACAAGTTTGGTCCATGACTCTTCTGTCGCCTTCTTTTAATGGCTGACGCAAGATCTCAGGCTCTGGGCAGACATAGAAACAATCCATACATTTTGTGCAATCCTCTCGATGTACAGCCGTAACTCGGAACAAACTTTTGCTACCAATCACTCCGTAGGTCGCACCCAAAGGGCACAAGTGCCCACACCAGCCGTGTTCCACAAGTAATAAATCAAGCACAAACACAAGCAGGGTAAGTACCCACCCAGCCCCCATGCCAAACACTAAGCCTCGATGTAGCGCGGCGACTGGATCTAACCAAATCCAAAGTACAGAGCCAGAAATCGCACTGCCAATCATTAAGACAGGGATAAGCCAATAACGGATCTTAGGCGACCAACGGTAGCTGGCTTTGAGGTTCAGCTTTCTTCGTAGCCACGCCGCCAAATCGGTGACCACATTTAATGGGCACACCCAAGCACAAAAGGCGCGCGGCGCTAAAATAGCGTAGAACACCACGACAATGGCAACACCAAGGAAAACATTGAGCTCTGGGATATGACCTGTCGCAAGGGATTGCAATACGATCAAAGGATCACTCAATGGCACGGTATTGAGTAACATACTGGAAGACAAGTTACCTTGCAGAATACCCCAGGTCGGCCCCGCCATAAACAAACCTATGATGCTGACTTGGCAAATTCGACGAAGAATCAAAAAACGATGGGCGTGCCACCAACCCAATTTTTCAATGGCTTCTTTCCCTGCATCTTTCGCTAAGCTCTTGGTCATTATTGACCTCCTTTAAGCGATTCAAGCGCACCACTAGGCACTGGGTTTTCTTCTGGTAACACGTTTTCAAGCGGTTTATCGATCTCTTGCCAGCCAAAGTTATAGTGACTGCCCAATTTACCTTTCGCTAGATCCGTTGGCACCACTTTGATCGCAGCCACATCAAGCACACAAGCTTGCTCGCATTTGCCACAACCCGTACAGACATCGGAATGAACCGTAGGAATCAGCTTTGCATGGTAACCTGTTCTATCATTACGAATGTTCTCCAGCGTTATCGCTTCATCAATTAGCGGGCAGACGCGGTAACAAACATCGCAACGCAAACCTTGCCAGTTCAGACAGGTCTCATGATCGATGAGCACGGCAGTCCCCATACGCGCATCGTCAATATCCGTTAGATCGTGATCGAGAGCGCCACTTGGACAAGCGACGACACAAGGAATGTCTTCGCACATTTCGCAGGGAATATCTCGGGCTGTAAAGTAAGGTGAGCCGGTGGCTACTGGGGACAATAAGCTCGCCAATTTTAAGGTGTCATAAGGGCACGCCTGAACACACAACCCACATCGAATACATGCTGATTCGAAATCCCCTTCCGGTAATGCACCTGGCGGGCGAATAGGCACACCTTTTGTTTCCCGTGCTTGGCTTTGTAATGACTGTAAGCCAAGAACGCAAGCAGCGGCACCGACACCTGCCGCCGTCCGGGCAGTATCACGCAAGAATCGACGTCGACTTTGCGAGACTTTTGACTGAGAGGATTTCATTATTGTATTCCTCAACTACGCTCAGATTACTCTTAAATAAGTTAAGCATAAATAGCGTTAAAAAGGTGGGTTCCCCATACCCCATAAGAGGTAACTCAAACCTCTCTTGATTAAAATCAACTCGTTTCAGATACCGACTTCACACTTTAGTGAAAATGGCTTTATTTCGTTATTTCAAAGTTCACCATTATTCTCCATAAAGTGAGTGTTACTCAGTATAAAAATTCAACACAAAATGACTCTCATTGGTATTTCCAATAATAATCCACTATGAAAACTTCAATTTAAACATACGTAACATACTCAATTAAAAGTAATTTGGTGACTAAAGATAAAAAAATACTATTCAAATTAAGTTTCTCTGGTTAGATTGAAATTAATTCCAACAAACCAAAGGAGAGAAGCATGGAAATCATCGTACGTCCAACCACTGTTGAAGACGCCACTGCGCTAGTCGAAATTTATTCACAACCAAAAGCACAACGTGAAACCTTGCAACTCCCTAAGCCATCACTCGCGATGTGGGTCAACCGACTATCCAACATGCCTACAGGCGTTTACAGTTATGTCGCAGAAGTCGATGGTAAGGTGGTCGGAAACATTGGCTTTCATCATTCCCAACGTCCAAGAACATCGCACACGGCCTCGTTTGGAATCGGTGTGCACGATGAGTTTCACGGTTTAGGGGTCGGCAGCGCGTTGATCAGCACCGTAACAGAGCTCGCCGACAACTGGCTTAATGTTCGACGTATTCAAATCGAAGTGAACACCGATAACGAAGCTGCCATTGGCTTATACAAGAAACACGGTTTTGAAATAGAAGGTGAATTGGTCGATGCCTCTTTTAGAGACGGTGAGTTTATTAATACTTACAGCCTGGCTCGTATCAATAAACCGAAAAACTAACGTTTATTGAACTAAAAACTGCCTTTATATATACCCAAGTAACCTCGAGATGCTTGGGTATAATTACCTTAAAGGCAGGTTTTTCTTTCTTCGCTGTTTTCTACCCCAAAGAGTCCAGGGCACGTTTGGTGAGCGCTTCGGTATAAGGGTTAATCTTCCAATGATCTGGACTCCATCCTTTTACAAAGCGTTGAAAATCCGCCCAAGCCACTGCAAATAAAGGTCGCCACTCTTGTTCGACCTCAGATGGTTCTAACTCGGTTTGATAATGTTTCAGTGCCACATTTAACGCATCAAAATAGGTATCGAGCACCCAAGATTCCATCTCAGCACAATCATTTGGATCGACGGCGCTACTCATAAACAACGCGACATCTTTCATCGCGCAACCATGGCCAACGTATTGAAAATCCACCGCCGCAACTGACGAGTTTTGTTGATTAAAGCAGAAGTTAGCAAGCTTGGCATCGCCATGAATCAAGGTTTGAAATCGCGCTTGTTGCAGAGTTTGGTCAATTAACCCTGCCCTCTTTTTCAACCGAGCATCTTGAAGGGCTGCCAATTCATCAGGTCGAGTATCTAAGTGCCAATACGTTCCCGTTTTCCACAAAGCATCATGACGAACTCCAATGTATCGCGCATGAAAGTTAGCAAGCCATTCTAAACACGCTTTCATTTGGGCTTTGCTTGCATTTTTCATTACATTTGGATACCCCGCCAGAGCAAGATCTTCCATCACGATCAACCATTCCGTTTCATTCTGAAAGCATTTAAGCCCTTGAGGAATTCGACAACGCTCATCAACCATTTGACTGAAGTATTTATACCAACTCACCTCAACTTGATAAGAATGCAGCTTACGTTGATGCGAGCGGTCAGTATTCCAACCTCTAGGATGTTGTAACGGCTTAGGTAATTGGACGTGTTTAACAATGATAGAACGGCTTGGAAAAGTCAGTCGGACCAACTCCCCATAGCCGCCCCATAAAGATTGGATCACATCTATGCGATAAAGGCGACCTAGATTCAGTTCGTCTCCGATACTTTGATATAGTGGATTATTCATGGGTTCCGTTAAGCAAGTAAATACGTCCATTCAGGGTTTGTCGCCATGTATTTAATCACGTATGGGCAAACTGGCACAATGCTGTAACCTAGAGCTTCAATTTCTGGTAACACCGCTTCCATCATAACTTTCCCATAACCTTTTCCACGGGCCTCTTCTGGAATAAGCGTTGAGGTAATGTGCATCTCTTCATTTTCGATTTTGTAAACCACTTTCGCTTTATGATTTTGGTCTAAATCGACCCAAAAAATCTGATTTACTGTGTCATGTATCACTTTATGCATTATCCATCTCCCACTTTTGGCCTTTGGTTTATTGAATCCGGCTATATGACTGCATAGAATGATATCAACGCAAAAATCTAGTCAATTCGTACTAATAATCATAGCGCGTAACACCTTCTCAAATCAGGTACGACAATAAGAATGAGAAATATGATGGCGATCGCCAGAGATAATCGGACGTCTCTGCAAAACAAAAACGCTCCAGAACGTCAGGCAAGCACACTCAATAGCACCGATGCAATGGCAATGGTGGAACACGGCAGTGAAGTCACATTGAACGTGACGACACCTGTTGGCACCAAGTTTATAACCACCAGCACCTTCATGGGTTGTCATTCCAATAATACCGCGCTGATAGAAATCCCAAATATTTCAGATGAAGATTTGAAGTTCTATTTCCAAGAAGGTTTTTGGATCAACGTAAAAGCGTACTCACATCGTGGCGAAGGTGCTGTGATTCCTTTCCGAGCACAATTACAACATCGTTTAGGTGACCCATACCCGTTACTGGTCTTGCGCTTGCCTAACACCATGCAGGTTTATCAGCTTAGAAAAGAGGTGCGATACGAAGTGAATTTACGTTCTCGTCTTCAGTTTGAACAGTACCGTGCAGAATGTGAGATACGCGACCTATCAAAGAGTGGTTGCCGCTTCGTTACCTCCCCAATGAGCCGAACACTTCAAGTCGGTGATCAGATTACATTAGATATCACCATGCCAGGCAATGGACGTATGCTCGCACCATTGAAAGGGAAAATCTGTAATCTGCAAAAATCCGTTCATTACGCTCGTTACGGTGTGGAGTTTGATGATTTCGGAAAAGCAAACGCTAAGAACCTGTTGAGTCATCTCAAATTTGATGGCACTAAGCTAAAGCTGAAAGGCTAACCCTTCATCCTTAAATTTCAAAAAATAACAAACGGAAAAACCCCTTACCATAATGGTAAGGGGTTTTAGATGACTAAGAATAAGGCAGTATATTTTCAGCCATTTTCGACTTAGAAGTCGTAACGTAGACCTAGTGCTAGCTCGTCTTGCTCGTCAGAACCTTCGCTGTCCATTAGATCGAAGTTGTATGACGCGTAGCCACGGAAGTTAGGCTTGAAGTAGTACGTTACGTCAACTGCTAGGTTTTCTACAGTATCCGTGTCTTCTGCTTCACCTTTGTTGTAAGTAGAAGTGAACACTGTTTGACCCATAGTGTATGCAGCCGCTAGTTCGTAGCCTTTGTAATCGTCAGAATCTTGATCGATACCTGTGTAGTTACCAGCAACGTAGAAGTTACCCACTGTGTAAGAAGCAGCCAGCATATACTGATCAACGTCATCTTGGTTTGCAAAGCCAGCACCTAGCTCAAGGCCAGTGTCAGCAAATGCGTAGATACCAGATAGAGAGAAGCCATCTTGCTCGTTGTCATCAAAACCGTTCGCGTCTGTTGTACGATCTGCAAAACGGTAGCTTGCACGTAGCGCTAGTTGCTCAAATTGACCTGAGTAAGAAACCATGTTGTCAGTACGATCAGCTACTGGTAGTTTTAGAGCTGCAGTGTTGCCGTGGTAAGCCATGATATCAGTAAAGTCAGTGATAACGCCTAGCGCACCGTCGTTTTTACCGTAAGTGATTTCACCGTATTTGCCACCTAGACCAGCGTAAGCGTAACGAGTTTCAAGGTCACTATTACCATCTACACCGCCGTTTTCAAATGTTTCGAACTCACCTTCCCAAAAACCAACACCGTATAAGCTATCGCTGATTTCCTGTTTGCCTAGGAAGTTAAGACGGATACGAGAACGGTCTTCTGCTTTGCCATCCATCATAGAAAGACGAGCTTCAGCACGACCGCCCATTTCTAGTGAAGTACCATCTTGGTTGTAAAGTTCTGAAGCGACAACTTGAGATCCAGATGCTAACAGCGCCACTGCTACAGCTAATGTTTTCAATTTCATTTTCATTTTCCATATATTTGTTTTTTAGTCATTTTCTCACCAGAAAACAGGACATTTCTGTGCCAACGAGAAAACGAGCGGCATGTTAGCAGTTGTCACTTTTAGCGCAACAAGTTGAATAGACAGTCTTGATAGAACAAAACACCAGGAAAGCTGACGATATGAATATACCCAAAACCATCAAGTTATCGGTTGGATTAAAAAAAGTGTGCGCGTCAAAAAAATATTGACGCAAAAAAGGTAGATTCAACATTTATAAATGAGACATAAGTCACACTCTATTTTTGGTGATTCGCTGTTTTAAATGCCGTTATTTTGGTTATTACTCGGTTTTTCCATAAAAAAATCCCCAAGCCGAAGCTCAGGGATAGGGGGAGAGTTTACTTTGAAAGCAGCGTTACAGTTTGAAGAAGCTCAACTGCTCTTTCTGCTTCTCTGCAAGGTGAGAAAGCTCAGTACTTGCGCTCGCACTTTGGCTGATACCTGCTACGTTTTGGTTCACAAGCTCGGACATGTTTACCACGTTGCGGTTGATGTCTTGAGTAACCTGAGACTGCTCTTCTGCTGCTGTCGCCACTTGCGTGTTTGAATCGTTAATGTTCGCTACCGATTCCGTAATACCAATTAGCGCATCGTTTGCTTGCTGAGTCAGTTCGTTGTTGCGGTTAAGCATCTCTAGGCTCACCTGCATGCTGTCGTTTGCTAGACCAGACTGTGCTTGAAGCTCTTCAATGATTGATGAGATTTCTTGCGTTGAATCTTGAGTGCGCGCTGCCAGCATACGAACTTCGTCTGCTACCACTGCAAAGCCTCGACCAGATTCACCTGCACGTGCTGCTTCAATCGCTGCGTTAAGTGCTAAAAGGTTAGTTTGTTCAGAAACGCCACGAATCACTTCGATTACATCGTTGATTTGAACCGACTGCTCTTTTAGACGAAGCACGACTTGCGCAGCATCGTTAAGCGCTTGAGACATTTGCTCACTCGCTTGTGCACTCTCTTGGAAGATTGCCAAGCCAGACTGCGCTAGACCGTCTGCTTCACGCGCGGTCGCATCTGCCGATGTCGCATTGACACTGACGTTGTTTGCCGTGCTCGCTAGCTCGTTAACTGCCGATGCTACTTGCTCGATTTCAGCGAGTTCTTGCTGAGCGTTTGCTTCTGCTTGTGTCATTACAGCAGCAAGTTCAGTTGAAGCTGATGCCACTTCTTCGCTAATTCGCATTAGTTGATCAACGGTATTGTGAAGTTGCGTCGCGGTTTGGTTTACGTCTTTGCTCAGGCGGGCAATTTCATTGTCACCTTCAACGTCTGCACGCACAGAAAGGTCACCACCAGCAAGCTTACGCATGACTTCTTGTAGTTTTTGAATTGGTGTAACAATCATGCCAGACAGGAACCAAGCACCGAGCAATGAAAACGCAAATACCGCGATTACGGTCATCATCGCATTGTTTTGAACGCGAACATGCTCACGAGCACTTGTCGCTGTCGCTTCAGTCGCAATCTCATTTACGCGTTGAGACAGCGCATTGATCGTCGCAACCATCTCGTTACCAACACGACGGTAACCAGAAATAAAGTTTGTGTATTCGCTATCAGAAACTAGACCGCGATCATGACGGTCGAAGAACTCAACCGCACGTGTTGAATAGTCAATGTAAGTATCAATGCTTTGACGCACTTTTTCCGCTTCTGCTGCAAATGTGCCACGAGCATCGATCTTATCGAGATCAGTATCAATCGCTTTTGCCCCCGCTTTAAGGTCTGCAAGGAACGCATCACGACGAGAAGCATCGTAAATCGCGTAAACTGCGCTAATGCGTAGTGGGTAAACTTGGTCATCAATTTGAGCAAGTGTGTCTTTATAAAACACAAGCGAGTCGGAGTTAGAAGCAACCAATTCTTGCTCTGCTTCTAGGTTGTTTTGCGTGATCCACAATGCAATGAACAAAGTGATCGCGGTGAATAGAACTGGAACCAAAACTTGCGTTCGTACCGACAAGTTTTTCAGGGATAGCTGCATGAGTGACCTCAGGTATTTGCGTGTGGCTTCCTTGCGATGGGATTATTCCCAGACGAATAGACAAGGGGGCAAATACTAGAGGTAGATCACACTTTTGTCCAGAGTAAAAAGTCATCAATTTCATAACGTTAACGACAATATCCCGTCAAGAGTGACGGGATATTGTCGTTATTACAAGTTATGACAATTTGTACGCTTTTTTATCAGTTTTTGTGTTAAAAGATGCTTATTTTCTAAGCGCATTCAGCTTAGCTTGAGCCAAACCAAAGATGGTGTCGATTGGGTAGGTTCCTTCGTCAGTTGCTTCACCAGCAGCTTTACCTGTGAATAGCTCTATTGCTTCCGTTACATGGTCGATAGCCCAAATGTGGAAATCCCCCTTCTCTACTGCTTTTACAATGTCTGGACGAAGCATAAGGTTGTGCACATTAGAACGCGGAATGATCACTCCTTGCCCATCGTGACGACCTTTGATGACACATACATCGTAGAAGCCTTCGATCTTTTCGTTCACACCACCGATAGGCTGCGACTCACCAAACTGGTTCATGGACCCCGTAATCGCAATATCCTGGCGGTTTGGTTGCTTCGAGAACGCAGAAACGACAGCACAGAACTCAGCCATACTCGCACTGTCTCCGTCCACACCACCATACGATTGTTCGAAGGTGATGGTGGTTGTTAGTGGAACACGAGCGGTTTTGCCAAATACAGAAGATAAGTAAGCCGACAGAATCATCACACCTTTAGAGTGGATACTGCCACCCAAATCAACGCTGCGCTCGATATCAATCACATCACCGTCACCGAAACACGTCGTTGCCGTAATTCGGTTTGGCGCACCAAACATGTGATCACTGGTACTTAATACAGAGAGCGCATTCACTTGGCCCACAGCCATGCCTTCGGTGCGAATCAAGGTAGTACCATTGACGAAGGTTTCCATCACGCTATCTTGTAAGCGACTCACACGCATTTCCTGATTGCTCAGCGCCTCTTCCACGTGTCCGATGCGAATCATGTTCGAGTTCGCTTGGCGAGCCACGTAATTAGATTCACGCAGCAAGTTGGCAATATTCGCAGAGTGCAGTGACAGTTTCGTTTGGTCACCTGATAAGCGAGAACTGTATTCGATAATGCGTGCAATGGCTTTCTTATCACAATGCAACATGTTGTTGTCGTTCACGACGCTTGAGATAAAACGCGCGTACTGCAGCTCTGAGTCAGGTGTACGCTTCATCTCATCTTCAAAGTCTGCTGTTACTCTAAACAACTCACCAAACTCCGGATCATAATGCTGGAGCAACTGGTAAGTGCGGTAATCACCAAACAGGATTATCTTTATATCAAGAGGGATCGGTTCTGGATCGAGAGACACCGCACCAGTTAGCGTTACCTCTTTCTCTAACGAGGTAAAACTTAACTGACGCGAACGCAACGCTCGTTTGAGACCATCCCAGACATAAGGCTGTTCTAGTACTTTTTGTGCATCCATCAAAAGAACGCCACCGTTGGCTTTATGTAGACTGCCCGCTCGAATTAACGAGAAATCAGTAAATACTGTGCCTTTGAAGGTTGCGGTTTCAATCGAGCCAAACAGAGAGTGATAGTTCGGGTTTTCTTCCACCACAATTGGAAATTCACACTTGCTGCGATTGACCAACACATTCACTTTGTAGCGACGTGGTAACTTCTTATCTAAAGAAGCTGTGGCAATCTCACCTTGCTCTCCACTCTGCTCCAAGAAAATATCAGCATTTTCAACGATGTCTTTTTGCAGATCAGTGAGATACGTTTTGATCTCAGAGTATTCAGCATAATCCACTTTCAACTGTTTGATGAAGTGTGTAATTACATCCAGCGTGACATCATCATTGAGCTTTTTGATCTTTTCACTGAACGACTCTTCCCACTCGGTCAGCTCACGAATCATGTTACGTAGACTGACTTCTAGTTCATCAATGCTACTGGAGAAGTATTCTTGCTCTTTCTTACTCAGCGCATCAAACGTCTCTTCGGTATGCAGCTCTTCGCCATCCATTGCGACGAACTGGTAATCACCTTGAGTCGTTATCGTTAAGCTAATGCCTTTTTCTTTTGCTTCTTTACTGATGCTGTCCAATTCAAGCTGTTGCTTGTTTGCTAATTGGTTTTTCAGACGATCAGCACGGCTGTAATACATCTCGTTATCGAATGCTAAAGGCAGTGCGTTCAGCAACTTACCCATCAACTTTTCAATATCAGCTTTCAGTTTGTTACCGATACCGCAAGGTAACTTGAGGACTTTGGGAACACGTGTGTCTTCAAAGTTCGCCACGTAGCACCAATCAAACAGTGCCGCTTCATCATGTTGATGACGATTTAAATAGCGCAGAATCATGGTGCGCTTGCCAAGACCATTCTGACCAATAGCGTAGATGTTGTACCCTTTCTCCTTGATTGACATCGCGAACTCGACCGCCTTTTGAGCGCGCTCTTGTCCAACGATTTCATCAATCGGAGGCAATTCCTTGGTCGACTTACATGGCATATTCTCTAGATCCGCTACAGAATACAGCTGTTTAGGTTCCAATCTTTGTACTGCCATACTCGCCTCCTTTTTCTTATTGTCGTTACCTCAGTGTAGAGATTATTTGTTTAAAATTAAGTGATTTATCTTCCACACCAGTTCGTTTGGACACTTTACGAGCAGTCACGCAGCAATAAAAATGAAAACAAGTCGCACTTGCAATTGATAATAATTTTCATTTAATATCTCTTCAAATCGAATTTTGCGGAGATGAACATGAATATTGAGCAATGCTGGATGCGTTATTTGAAAGCAGAGCAATTGATGGAGCAAGGACATTGGCCTGAAGCTCACCGTCTATATGAAGACGTGCTCAATCATCTACCTAACCATATTCAATCCGCACTCGACAATGAACAAACCAAACCGTGTCAGTTCGTTTGTTTGATAAGCGGTTTGCGTGATGCAAGCGTCGCGCAATCAGAGATTCTAAACAAACTGGGCTTGCATCAAGAAGCGTTCGCTGCACTCAATCAATCCTATGCTCTATTTCAGTTCTTACAGCTCGAAAGCCATGAGCTAATTGGCCGTGTCAGCCAATTGCTTAGTAAACAAAGCGAAGACTTGTTAGCGCACATGGCCGCATTCTGCTCTGCACAGCGCAATGCACAATGGATGATTGAGTTAGACCATGTCACACGAGCTCATGAGCAGTTCTTATATTTACAAGCGATGACCTCAGCAGAAGCGGGAGCGTCTCAGCTATATAACTAAACCGTACCGCATAATTAAAGCCGCACTGCATGAACAGCAAGTAAGGCAATACATAACAACTCGATACACAAGGAAACGTGATGTCCGCACAAACCATTCTTTCGGTGAAAAACCTGTCTGTCAGCTTTACGACAAACGATGGTATCGTCGATGCAGTAAAGAATGTGAGCTTCGACTTACAAGCAGGAGAAACACTGTCTATCGTTGGCGAATCAGGCTCAGGCAAATCTGTCTCAACCAATGCGTTGATGAGATTGCTACCAGATAATGCCATTTTGCATAATGACGCTTCTATCGTCTTTGAAGGCAAATCCATACTCGATAAGACAGAACGCCAAATGCAAAGCATCCGAGGCGATCGCATTGGTATGATTTTCCAAGAGCCAATGACGTCTCTGAACCCATACATGCGCGTAGGTATTCAAGTGGCAGAAGCCATCATGTGCCATCGCCCTGTGAGTAAAAAACAAGCGAAGCAAAGAGTTCTCGAGTTGTTTGATTTGGTGCACTTGCCAAATCCACAACAAGCCTATGAGAAATACCCTCATGAATTTTCCGGTGGTCAGTTACAACGCATTATGATTGCGATGGCTCTGATCAACGAACCAGATATCTTGATTGCTGACGAACCAACAACAGCGCTGGACGTTACCGTTCAAGCTGAAGTTCTATATCTGATTAAAGAAATCCAATCCAAGATGGGCATGGCCATTTTATTCATCACTCACGACTTAGGCGTAGTGAAACACTTTGCAGACCGAGTCTTAGTCATGTGTAAAGGTGAAGTGGTAGAAGAAGGCATCACAGAAGCACTCTTCTCTGATCCACAACATGATTACACCAAGATGCTGATCAACTCGATTCCAAAAGGCAGTAAAGACCCAATTGAAGACAGCGCAAGAGAACTGCTAAAAGCCGACGATATTCGTGTGAAGTTCTTAACTAAGTCGCATTTTATCGCCAGCAAAAACGAATACTTCGAAGCCGTCAAAGGCATTTCGCTGTCCCTAAAACAAGGTGAAACGCTGGGTATCGTTGGTGAGTCTGGTTCGGGTAAATCGACCTTAGGTCGCGCACTCATTGGCTTGCTTCCTTCGACTGGCAAGATTCAGTTCAAAGGTCAGGATCTTTCTCTATTAGCTGATAAAGAACGTTTTGAATTGAAAAAAGATGTACAAATGGTGTTCCAAGATCCATATGGTTCACTTTCTCCTCGTATGACCGTCGGTGACATCATTACCGAGGGTTTGACGGTCCACCAGCCTCAAATGAGTAAAGTGGAACGCACGCAGAAAGCACGTGATGTACTTCGAGAAGTACGTTTAGATCCTGCATCTATCAACCGTTACCCGCATGAGTTCTCTGGTGGTCAGCGTCAACGTATTGCGATTGCACGTGCGTTAATTCTTGAGCCGTCTTTCATTTTACTTGATGAGCCAACATCCGCCTTAGACCGTTCTGTTCAATTGACCGTGATTGACCTACTGAAAGATCTACAGAAAAAACACAACATTGGTTATCTGTTTATCAGCCATGACCTTTCTGTGGTTAAAGCACTGTCTGATCGTGTTTTGGTCATGCAAAAGGGTGAGGTTATGGAGCAAGGTACAGCAGAAGATATTTTCCACAACCCACAAAGTGATTACACAAGAAAACTGATTGATGCCTCATTTGATCTTGAAAACAATGAAAATCAGAATGATGCTGCTTAGATTCATCACAGTTTCATATTCATAAACTAGGATTAAAGTATGGCGAATCTTTCGCCATAACTACGAAAATGGTATAGCTGCCATTCGGTTTGGCCGCCGAGACTGGTTGGTTCAAAGTTAGGCTTAGTCACCCTAATTGATATATTGAGTTCCCCCAACCATGAAAAATGCCGCGATGGATGTCGCGGCATTTTTTATTGTATCGAGTCGGTGAGTCGTACTAAATATCGAGTGTTTCAATGCCCATGTTATACAACGCGAACGCGTAAACATCGGTGGTCAAGTCAATTTGTTTACGTAGCGGCATACCCGCACCATGACCTGCATCCACATCAATACGAATCAGCACCGGATTGTCTCCCTGATGCTTATCTTGCAGCTCTGCAATGAACTTGTATGAGTGAGCGGGAACGACTCGGTCATCATGATCCGCGGTCGTTACGAGCGTTGCTGGGTACGCTACGCCCTCTTTCACATTATGCACAGGCGAATAGTCTAGGATGTATTTAAACATCGCTTCACTTTGCTCAGAGGTACCAAAATCGTACTTCCAGCCTTCACCAGAGGTAAAAGTGTGATAACGAAGCATGTCCAGCACACCAACGGCAGGAATCGCAACTTTAAACAGTTCCGGACGTTGAGTCATACACGCACCAACTAGCAATCCGCCATTTGAGCCACCACGAATCGCAAGGCGCTCTGAGCTGGTATAATCGTGCTCAATCAGGTATTCCGCCGCGGCAATAAAGTCATCAAATACGTTTTGCTTTTGTTGCTGAGTACCTGCATTGTGCCAAGCTTTGCCGTATTCACCGCCACCACGCATGTTTGCCACCGCGTAGATACCACCCAGTTCTAACCAGTTGGCGACATTTCCTGAGAACATCGGCGTCAAACTGATATTGAAACCACCATAGCCATACAGCATGGTTGGCGCTGTACCATCTAGCTTCGTGCCTTTCTTATACGAGATAATCATCGGCACTTTCGTCCCGTCTTTCGAGGTGTAGAACACTTGCTGAGATTCGTATTCTTTACGGTCG
Source organism: Vibrio hyugaensis (assembly GCF_002906655.1). Classification (NCBI taxonomy): domain Bacteria; kingdom Pseudomonadati; phylum Pseudomonadota; class Gammaproteobacteria; order Vibrionales; family Vibrionaceae; genus Vibrio; species Vibrio hyugaensis. The sequence continues at coordinate 1,844,950 of NZ_CP025795.1, forward strand.
AACGGTGCTTTCGATTCTTGATAAAGCGCAGACTCGCCACTTTCTACATCAAAAGAGAAAATGGTTGGTGGCGTCACGTAATTGGTAAAAGAGTAGTAAAGTGTCTTATCTTCTGCTTTCCCTTGCAGACCATACACAGTGCCTTGGTCAGGTAAAGTAACGTCACGCACTAACTCACCTTGATAAGTAAACTGCTGAACGTTAGACAAAACATCGACCATGTAAGTCGCGAATAAATAACCACCGCCTTTGCTGATATCAAGCGGCTGCTCTTGCTCGGCGATGATCTCGTTCCATTGCTGGGTTTGAGTGTTGTAGCCAACCACTTTGCCGTTAGGCGCATCTAGGTTGGTGTAGAAGATAAGGGTATCACCTTGGTTATCAATCAGATGTGTATCACCATCGGTTGTATCTCGAAGTGTGATAACGTCTTGTTCTTCTGAAGCCAGATCGACATAAAACATTCGGTTACCCGACGTAGATTCTGCACCTGTAATAATAAGGAAGCGATCATCTTTGGTTGTCACACCAGAAACATAGCGATGCTTTTGTGAGTCCGATGCCCCAAAGACGACTTTATCTTCTGTCTGCGGCGTGCCTAACGCATGGTAGTAAAGCTTGTGCTGCTCAGTACGCGCCGAAAGCTCACTGCCCTTTGGTTTGTCATAGCTCGCGTAGTAAAAGCCTTTATTACCAAGCCAAGAAATTGTCGTGAACTTAGCGTCGACAATTTCAGGCTCAAGCTGCTCTTTCGTTTCCACATCAATGACAAAAATCTTGCGCCAATCGCTGCCACCCTCAGAAATGGAATACGCAACAAGCGTATCGTCTTTAGAGAATTTCACTTCACCAAGCGACGTTGTCCCTTCTTCTGAAAACGTATTTGGATCTAGGAAGACTTCCGCCTCTTCATCCCCTTTTCGACGGTATAAAACACTCTGGTTCTGCAAACCATCATTTTTATAGAAGTAGGTATATTCACCGTGAACAAAGGGTTGAGAGTACTTTTCGTAGTTCTGACTGTTCGCCACTAAATCACGAATTTGTTGGCGAAAAGGAATCTGACCTAGGTAATCAAAGGTCACTGAGTTTTGTCCTGAAACCCACTCTGCGGTTTCTTGGCTAAGGTCATCCTCTAACCAGCGATATGGGTCTGCAATGTCGTGACCAAAATAAGTGTCGACGACAGAATCTTTACGAGTTTTTGGGTAATGCATAACGTCCGTGTTACTCCGTTTGAAGTTAAGTGTTTTGTTTTATTATTTTTTTGAGATTTACTCTCAATACCTACCTTAGGGTTCAAATACCGAATTTCAACCAATAGATTGAAACATTTCTCGTATTTATGAACCAATTAAAAGTAATGCGAAATAGTGAGGTATCGTTCTCGAATGTGCTCAATCAAGAGTTTTACTTTGTTCGGTGGTTGACGAGTAAATGGATAAACTGCGTAGATACCCAGCTTTTTACCGACTAATTCAGGGAAAATATCCACCAGCTCACCACTGCGAATGTCGTGATAAACCAAGCAACGTGGTACGTAGGCGATACCATGCCCACCTAAGGCTGCTTTTCTTAGTGCAGTAGCGTTATCCGTAGAAAAGCTACCCGACACTTTGACGATGTAGTCACCCTGTTTACCTTTGAACTGCCAATCGGTAGCACCGGTAGTTTGATAGGCGTATTGCAAACAGTTGTGTGCGGTTAGGTCGATAGGCTCAATCGGTTTGCCATTCTTGGCGATGTAAGAGGGCGAGGCACAAACCACCCATTGCGAGTCCAAAATATGTCGCGCAATCAGGCTAGAATCTTCGAGATAACCAGTGCGAATCACTAAGTCATATCCACACTCCACCAAATCCACAAAACGATTATCCAATGACATGTCGACCGTTAAGCCAGGGTGCATATTACAAAACTCAGCGACAGCGTCCGCCAAAATCAAATCACCCGAGATAGTCGGTACCGACATTTTGATATGACCACTAACATTCTCACCAAAGCCTGAAACTGCATCCATAGCCTCTTGAGTGGCTTGCTTCACATTTTTAGCACTGTGTAACAAAACCTTTCCTGCTTCAGTCAGCGTCAATTTACGTGTTGTTCGATATAATAGCTGAGCACCAATTTCTTCCTCTAGACGAGCAATCCTCTTACTAACTACTGAATTTGTAAGGTTATTTTCTTCCGCCACCTTACTAAAGCTGCCCATTTCTATCACCTGAGAAAACAGGATTAGGTCATCTGCACGCATCGATTATGTCACTTTTGGAATAAATTAATTTCATTATTTCCCTATATCTATAAAAAATAAAGGGGTAAATTCACGCCAAATTAACAAAACCATTACAACAAAAATCATCTCTACAGCATAAAGCCGTTCGAGAAGTCAGCGTACGAGGATGTACCAATGAGTGAAACCCTACTTGCCCTTGTGGCGTTTTCGCCAATTGTTGTCGCCGCCATATTGTTGGTTGGTCTCAACTGGCCTGCGAAAAAAGCCATGCCCGTTGCGTTCGGAATAACCGTCGCTATCGCCCTAATGTTTTGGGATATGTCAGCGACTCGCGTACTGGCGTCTGTCTTCCAAGGATTAGGTATTACTGTCTCTGTTCTATGGATCGTGTTTGGTGCCATCTTCTTGCTCAACACTTTAAAACACACTGGCGCGATCACCACTATTCGCAATGGGTTTACTGATATTTCAGCCGATCGTCGCGTACAAGCCATCATCATTGCTTGGTGTTTTGGCTCCTTTATTGAAGGCGCATCTGGCTTCGGTACCCCTGCCGCTATCGCCGCTCCGCTACTGGTTGCTATCGGTTTTCCTGCACTTGCTGCTGTACTTATGGGCATGATGATCCAATCAACGCCAGTATCGTTCGGTGCGGTTGGTACACCAATCATCGTCGGCGTGAACAAAGGTTTAGATACGCACAATATCGGTGAAGCGCTAATTGCTCATGGCTCAACATGGGACGCGTACCTACAACAAATCACCGCGAGCGTAGCAATGATTCACGCAACGGTTGGCACCATGATTCCAGTACTCATGGCAATGATGTTGACGCGCTTCTTCGGTAAGAACAAGAGCTGGAGCGAAGGTCTAGACATTCTGCCGTTCGCGTTATTTGCAGGCGTAGCCTTTACCGTTCCTTACGCACTTACTGGCGTGTTCCTAGGCGCAGAGTTCCCATCACTGATTGGTGGTCTAGTTGGTCTAGCCATTGTGGTTACTGCGGCGAAAAAAGGCTTCCTAGTACCAAAAACCAAATGGGACTTCGAGAGCGAAGATAAGTGGCCAGCAGAATGGCTAGGTTCTCTAAAGATCAATCTTAATGACAACCCTGGCAAGCCAATGAGCCTAACAAAGGCTTGGGCACCATACGTGATGCTAGCGGTTATCCTAGTGGCAAGCCGCGTAAGCCCTGAGCTCAAAGGCCTGCTTAAGAGCGTAAGCCTATCGTTTAGCAATATTCTTGGCGAAACGGGTATTAGCACGGCAATTCAACCTTTCTACCTTCCGGGTGGCATCTTAGTCTTCGTAGCGTTACTTGCGGTTCTTCTGCAAGGTGGTGGAGCTAAGTCACTAGGCAAAGCGTTTGGCGAATCAAGCAAGACACTAATCGGTGCAGGTTTCGTTCTTGTGTTCACCATCCCTATGGTTCGTATCTTTATTAACTCAGGTGTCAACGGCGCCGAGCTAGCAAGTATGCCTGTAACGACGGCGAACTTTGCAGCAGACCTCGTTGGCTCAGCATTCCCGGCGTTGAGCGCTACCGTTGGTGCCCTTGGTGCATTCATCGCCGGCTCTAATACCGTGTCGAACATGATGTTCAGCCAGTTCCAGTTCGAAGTAGCGCAGACACTGACTATCTCAAGTGCCATTGTGGTTGCCCTTCAAGCGGTTGGCGCTGCTGCCGGTAACATGATTGCCATCCATAACGTAGTGGCGGCCTCTGCAACGGTTGGTCTGCTAGGACGAGAAGGTGCAACACTGCGTAAAACCATCATCCCAACATTCTACTACCTTGTTGTGACAGGCATCATCGGTTTGATTCTGATTTACGGATTCCAACTGACCGACGCCTTAATGAAGTAACACTTACGCAGGGTTTCCCCGCCCTGCACTTTCTCTGGCACAGCGGTCAGCACTACTACCCCGACATTTTTGGTGTGGCTTGCTGCATCAATCCCCCGACCGGTGTGCCAGTCTTTTTCAGTACAGATAAGTGATTGTTCCGTGTATGGAATGCCTCACAGCTCAATCACTTATCTATACTCTATTCTGATGTCGACTGCCGAAAGGATGGCAGCCAGTGAAACACTGACAGAGCAGGTGCTCATTGACTCAGGACGCAATCTTAGAATAACAGCCAGGACACACGAATATGATTATCTCTGCTTCTACAGATTACCGCGCTGCTGCGAAAGCCAAGCTGCCTCCATTCCTTTTCCATTACATTGATGGCGGTTCATACGACGAGCGCACATTAAAGCGCAACACCGATGACTTAGGTGACGTTGCACTGCGTCAGCGTGTTCTGCGTGATATGAGCGATCTAAGCCTAGAAACAGAAATCTTCGGCGAGAAGTTGGCAATGCCAATCGCTCTAGCTCCTGTTGGCCTGACCGGCATGTACGCGCGACGTGGTGAGGTTCAAGCAGCAAAAGCGGCAGAAAAGAAAGGCATTCCTTTCACCATGTCGACCGTATCCGTTTGTCCAATTGAAGAAGTGGCACCTGCGATTGAGCGCCCAATGTGGTTCCAACTGTATGTTCTAAAAGACCGTGGTTTTATGAAGAACGTATTGGAACGCGCAAAAGCAGCAGGCGTGACGACACTGGTCTTCACTGTGGATATGCCCGTTCCTGGCGCACGATACCGTGACATGCACTCTGGCATGAGTGGCCCAAATGCAGCCATGCGCCGTGTATTCCAATCTATGCTTCATCCAAGCTGGGCTCTTGATGTTGGTGTATTAGGCAAGCCACACGACTTAGGTAATATCTCCACTTACCGTGGCGAACCGACGAAACTGGAAGATTACATTGGCTGGCTAGGTGCAAACTTCGATCCTTCGATCTCTTGGAAAGATCTCGAGTGGATTCGAGATTTTTGGGATGGCCCAATGGTCATCAAGGGCATTCTGGATGAGGAAGACGCGAAAGACGCCGTTCGTTTCGGTGCCGATGGTATTGTAGTGTCTAACCACGGTGGTCGTCAGCTTGATGGTGTGCTTTCAACAGCCAAAGCACTGCCAAGCATCGCTGATGCAGTTAAAGGTGACCTGAAGATTTTTGTCGATTCAGGTATCCGTACCGGCCTGGATGTGGTTCGTATGTTGGCGCTTGGTGCAGACTGTACTCTGCTTGGTCGCTCTTTTGTTTACGCGCTCGCAGCACAAGGTGGTACTGGTGTTGAGAACTTGCTCGACCTTTATGACAAAGAAATGCGCGTAGCAATGACGCTAACGGGAGCGAAGACTATTGCGGACCTATCGCGTGATTCTTTGGTTAAGATGGCATAGACACAAAAACGCTCTACCCATTAATACAAAAGCGAGCTCAATGAGCTCGCTTTTGCGTTTAGGAATTCGAATTAGCGGACGTGATGTTCGTACTCAATCACAACTTGATTACCTTCAATAAAAACATTGCAGATATCGCCATCGACAGTCACTCGATTTTGCAGGTAAACCGAGCCCGAACCTGATACATCGCGCTCTGTCATTGATGGGATGACTTGACCAGGGCGAACATGTAATTGCTCGCATAGTTGTTTAACAAACCCTAATGTTAACGGAGCATTGCCGCGTAACAGAGAAGAGAATTCATGCAGACTTAAACCTAGACGTTTTGCCATCTCCATTTGGGTAAGGTGCATTTTTGCTTTTTGCGACATCCAAATGTCGTAGAGCGCATTTCTATCTAGCTCTGTGAATTCCATGATTCATCTCCGTATATCAAAGTAACCATAAAGTCTCATATTTGAGCTTGATAAATGTTAGCGATGAGTCAAAGAACCTACAATTGACGGTTCGAATGATAGCGGTTCTCTTTCAAACTTCGAGTTTCATCACACCTGATAAAGGGAATAACACATCAATTACATTTAGCATTAGGATTCATGCCCTTGTAATTACATATAAGTCATTAATGCAACTCTAAACAGGGAACGGACTTCTCCCTCTTTCTTATCAACGAAAACACATCATGCAACATGCATCATTTGTTCTAGGGCGAACATGTAAACTCTGCTACCTTTCACTCATTGTTATATAAAAAGAAAATTCAACTATGCCGCAGTGGTTTACAGAACTTCAACATTACGTCATGGCCAACCATCAAGACTGGAGTAGCAGTGTGTTATTCATCACTATTGCCAGCTTTCTCGCTTGGGTTGCATGGCGTGTTTTATATTCTCGCCTCGCAATACTGTTTGAGAAAACCCCATTTCATTGGGACGATTTATTGCTAGAAGCGCTGAAGACACCGATCAGCACCTTAATTTGGTGTTGGCCTGCCACGGTTTCTATCGGGATCGTATTACAGAGTGAGCTAGGAAATGAGTTCAACTGGTTGAGTACACTTAAACTTATCCTCGTGATCAGTATTCTAGTTTGGATTGTAATGCGTCTTATCACTAACGTGGAAGACTACGTTCTCGAACAGAAAACTCGTGACGAAACCACCGTACAAGCCGTAGCGAAAGTCGCGCGCCTGTTCTTTATCATCATCGGAGTTCTAACGGTAATGCAAGCGTTTGGACTTAGCTTGTCTGGTTTACTGACCTTTGGTGGTGTTGGTGGTTTGATTGTCGGTTTGGCAGCAAAAGATTTATTGTCGAACTTCTTTGGTGGTTTGATGATTTACTTCGACCGCCCATTCAAAGTTGGCGATTGGATCCGCTCTCCTGACCGCCAAATTGAAGGCACGGTAGAACGCATTGGCTGGCGTATGACGAGCATTCGAACCTTCGACAAGCGCCCCCTGTATGTCCCAAACTCTGTATTTAGCAACATCGTGGTAGAAAACCCATCGCGCATGTTGAACCGCCGAATCTTCGAGACCATTGGCTTACGTTACGACGACGCAGACAAAGTGCCGGCGATCATTGATGCGGTTCGCGATATGCTCAAAAACCACAAAGACATCGATACACGCCAAACGTTAATCGTAAACTTTGATGCGTTTGGCGCGTCTTCACTGAACTTCTTCATCTATACCTTCACCAAAACGGTGAACTGGGTGCGTTACCACGAAGTGAAGCAAGATGTCCTGTTAGAAGTCATGGCAATCATTAAGAAGCACGAAGCAGACATCGCCTTCCCTACACAAACGCTCAAGCTAGACCCTATTCAAATGGCAAAAGCCCAAGTGCAAGACGACAGCGGCTTTTAAATTCAAGCTGGACAAACGACAAAGCCCGCTCGTTCATTCAGCGGGCTTTTTCATTGATAGCAGCTTTAACCGTTATTATTGCGCCAGGATCATACGTGCGTTCAAAGGCTGAATTGGACGATTGTTGTGACCCATTGCTTTCGCAAACTCTTTTACTTGTTCAGATGAAATGGTTTGTGTCTCTTTAATCACCAACCAACGTACACCTTCAGAGCATGGTGGCGTCGTCAAAGAACCATTAAAGCGGTAGTATTCTTTATCACTTGGGATAAGTGCTTCCGAATCAAACGGGACTTTAATCGCCACGTCTTGGTCTTTGCTAGGAATATTTTGTAGTAACTTAGCCAGCTCTGGGTTCGCGTCACCCAGCTCAAAGAACACCGCAACGACCGCGAGATGACCAGCCTTATCAGCGTGTACAAAGTGTGCTTCTAATGGGTATTCTTTGCCATCAACATGGTTTTCAGAAGGCGTATGGAAGTGGAACTGTTTTAGCGTAAACTCTTTACCATCAATCGTTAGCGTGTTTTTGCCTTCTAAACTGGTCTGTAAAGTGTGGCCATTATTCAGTAGTGAAATCACCTTACCTTCGTAGTCAAAATTCAGTTTTTCTAACTTCGCTTCCGTCGTCGATTCAATATTGATTGGACTTTGATTTTGGCCTTTTGCACACTCAGAAGCGAACTCCCCCCAATTAGCAGGACCATGCTCACCCTCATATCCCCAGTTTGCTGCGTTTGCTGTGCCTGCGAATACTAATGCTAAACCAAGTGCTGTCAGTGACTTTCTCATTTTCATTTCCTTTTGTATTCATGATCGAGTAATGAACACTTTCATATGCGTATGTTCATCGCATGCATTATTAACAAACGAATGACTGAATTGAATTAGCTCGCGCGATGCAATCTATGTTTACTTGCTAAATTTGGAAATGATCTCAACATTTATGTAATTGATAAGTCGACGATTAGAGTGCGCAAAGGTTCGCATCTTTAAAGAGTGTTAGTTCTGAATTAGTACAGCTTATCTTTGCAATAACACTACACAATTAAACCAACATACTTTCAGTAGCTGATTCGCATATCAGGTTATGCTTCAGACACCTAAAATTACAAAATGTAATCATAAAATATAACCATAAAAACAAAATGTAATTTCGCGTTATACCTATATTTATCAATGAGATAAAAGAAAGCTCTTCACTAATGAACTTTCAGCAACAACACAAAAATGTAACTACAATTAATAATTAACTAGGGACTATAATCAACGGCAACAAAATCTGTTTCTTTGACAAATACGCCCAAGGAAAATGAGACTTATCACTTTCTAAGCCTAACTTTGTCACTACCCCTTTACTTTTGAACAATCACCAAATGAAATGCAATAAACACATTCTTGTTGGAGAATTTCACTGGGATGCAAAATCTCGATTCTTGTATAGAACCAACAACGATACAAACGATCTGGAAAAAACGCCGTTAACATTGACCCCAAAGCAACATCTCCTTTTGCTAAGTTTGTACAATGCTCACCCCAAAGTTTTACGAAGACATGAAATCATTAATTATGTTTGGGAATCAAAGCCGACGTCTCCAGAAAGCCTCCCTCAACTAGTCAACCGAACCAGAATCGTTCTTGAAGACAACAATAAGGACATTTTGGTGAACGAGCCTGGTGTGGGCTACTCGCTCAATTTTACGTTACTGGATGAACAGCGAGAAGTTGAAGAGAAAGTCGCTTTCGAAAATTCAGCGAAACCAAAAACAATAAATTACGTTGAAGCGAAGCCAGTAGATCTGAAGCTAAAACTCATTGTGCCAGTGCTCATTGTATTGACCATGTTTAACTTAAGCTCGGCTATCGAAGCTAGCTACTACTCACATCAATTTATGAGCGCTTTTTTCGCCACACCATACCCTAACGTAAAGCAAATTGATGAAAATAATATTTCTCTAGTGATTGATAACAATGAATGCCACTATACTAAGAACACTCAACTACTTAGATGCCAATAGAACGATTACTATAGTACTTCTAATACTGGCCAACATTGCATCGATATTTATTACACTGAACTCTGAAATCAAAGTTTACGGCAGAATAGAAGCCGAAGGCTATCGGTGGGCTATATACTCTACTCTGTTTAAACAAGAATTTACGACTCGTATTATCTACTCTAAAGTGGACGACTCTCATGCAAAGACAGTGTCTCATACCAACACTTATGTAGAATCTGAAGTGCATGGCAATTCGTTTATTTCATTAGGAGATAACAACTCTATTGCGATCAGCCATAATCGAATATTTTCGATTGATAACAAATGTGCGCTGTTCTTCAGTGGTAGAGAAAAATTAGCGATGGAAAACGCTTCACTTCGATGCTTTTACTAATGAGTAACCCCAGAGCCAAAACTCTGGGGTTACTCATTTGTTAGCACAATCTAATATAAAACAACTCAAAGCAACTTTGTTTGTATCTCATCAGTCTCCCCCCCTTATACAAATAACGACACGTCCTAGACCCTTATTGAGAATTTAGCGTAGGAGTACCATGTCGCTCTTATATTTCAACTGCACCATAATATTCAAAAACAATACTTCAAATACGTTGTAGACGGTAAGCCAGGACATCAAAAAAGGCTCTAAACGGAGTAAATGTACATCCTAAACTTTTTCAACATTCTCTTCTTTTTAAGTACACCTGAGTGAGTGTCGCAAGGGCACTTTAGCCATAGAAGAACAACACAACGAGAAGCCCCTACCTGAAGTAACTCAATTGAGAGGCCTCTTGTCCTGTATAACAAATGATGAGCAATTCCTCCCCTCCCCACAAAGAAAACTCTCAATACACACCGCTTAATCTGACTTACATACCGCAATCAAAGTCATTCTTCAGTTCGTATAAACTCTATGATTACACCGTTTATAAGTGAATGTAATTCTGAATACCACCACCTTTAGATCTTTATTTATCAACAACATAGATATAAAAAAATCAAAAGCGATAAATAAGACATAACAAAGCTTATATAAAGGTGATGTAACTACCTTTACATGAAGCAAGCGCTCTAAAATCCGCCACAGAAATCTTAGGTGGTACTAGAAAACCAAACTTCGATTTAGAGCAGATTGTGATTTTTTCTTGCTTATACCCAAACAACTTAAACATGCAGATAGACGACTCACGCGCAAAAGTTCTGAGCACAGATTAACTATGTGATGAGGTTTGCGAATGTCCACTACTGTTAAGTAAGCAAAGCGCTACAGCTGCAAATTGGACAGGTATCTAGAAAGTATCATTGCCCTATTTATATGAGTTGATAGTTCCACACCTTTAAAAATTGAGCGTTAAGAACGACATGAATAAATTTGCTTTGTCTCTGATAGCGGTATCAATCCTTTCGGGTTGCTCTGTTACTGGTTCCCATTTAGAAACAGGTAATAAAACGGTTATTGCGAGTGAAAATATTGAAAGTGAATTGAAATACAATTTGTTCCCGTTAACACCACAAAATGTGAATTCATTTAATGGTGATTCAGTGGTTCTTCCGACCACGAGTCAAACATTACGAGCGCAAATTGCTAACTACGAATACAAGATCGGAGTGGGTGATATTTTAAACGTCACCGTGTACGACCATCCAGAGCTTACGACACCAGCAGGTTCTTACCGCTCAGCGAGTGATTCTGGTAATTGGGTACATTCTGACGGCACAGTTTTTTATCCTTATATTGGTAAGGTTCAAGTCGTGGGTAAAAGCGTTTCTGAAGTTCGAGACCTGATAGCAAAACGACTAGCGCATTACATTGAGAAACCACAGGTAGACGTAAACGTCGCGTCATTCCGATCTCAAAAGGTATACGTAACGGGTGAAATCAAAAAGCCGAACTACCTAGCAATAACGAACGTGCCTTTAACCGTGTTAGATGCAGTCAACAAATCAGGTGGTTTAGACGATGACGCAGATTGGCGAAACGTTACGCTAACTCGTGACGGAAAAGAAACCCGCATCTCTTTACACGATCTGATGCAAAAAGGTGACCTTACACAGAACCACCTTTTACAGGATAACGACATTATTCACGTACCACGTGACGATGCACAAAAAGTGTTTGTTATGGGTGAAGTGTTAAAACCTGATGTGGTCAAAATTGATCGTGCAGGTTTATCGCTAACAGAAGCATTGAGTTCTGTCGGTGGCATTAACGAACTTTCCGCGTCTTCTACGGGTATTTTTGTTCTTCGTAAAAGTACGACTCAAGATGTGGTTGCTGATATCTACCAGTTGGATTTGAGTGATGCAGCAAGTTTTGTTCTGGGGACTGAATTTGAATTGCAACCTTATGACACAGTTTATGTCACAGATGCGCCAATCACTCGTTGGAACCGCTTAATCAAGCAATTGCTACCAACGGTTTCTGGGTTCAATGAGCTCACAGAAGGTGCGTTGCGAGTTCGCAATTGGTGATTTGAATGTTCAATAACGTCGTCGTTGTGTGTATTGGCAACATCTGTCGCTCTCCTTACGGTGAAGCGGTTTTAAAAAAGATGCTACCGGGAAAGGCAATCTCCTCTGCAGGAATCTCAGTTGATAGCTCACGCTTAAATGGAAAACCGGCAAATGAAACAGCAATTAAAGTCGCGAGTGAACGTGGCGTTGATTTAACCCATCACAAAGCGCAGCAATTAACAAAAGCGATGTGTTTGGAGGCCGATTTGATTTTGGCTATGGAATTAAAGCACATCGGGTTAATTACGGACATTTGCCCTACTGCCCATGGGAAAACAATGCTTTTGAGTCAGTGGGTTGAAATGACGAATTCAATTAATGACCCACATAAAAAAAGTGAAGAAATGTTCAGACACGTTTACGACCTAATTGATCAGTCGTGCTCTAAGTGGGCTGAAAAACTCAAATAAAAGCGAGTTGTGTATCGTCTTAAATTTTACCTAACACGTTTAGGGACGGTACACGCTTGTCCTATTACTTTTGAATATTCAATGAGTATTCAAAAGTAATATCGCTCTTTAAAAATTTGGAACGAATAAAACGAACACTTAGGTGTTTGTTTTAAAAGTGCTTAATCGATTGGAAATATAAACCAGTCGGTTAACTGTTACGTTTTTCATAAACAAATGGAAAGCGTAATGGTTAGCTATAAATCAACATGAGTTAATGTAATGAGCACACAGAAAACCCCTGAAATTATCGACCTTAATAAGTTGGTCGGTATTATTCTAGATTCTAAAAAATCTATCGCGGCTAGCACCTTACTTTGTGCGTCTATCGGTGTTGGTTATGCGATTTTGTCTATCCCTGTTTATAAAGCTGATGCATTGATTCAAGTAGAAGAAAAAGCAAGCGGGATGGCTGCACTTGGTGAAATGTCAGAAATGTTCGCGACAGAGGGACGCAGTTCAACAGAAATCGAACTACTAAAATCTCGCATGGTACTAGGTGATACAGTGGACAAACTCGGTTTAACCACCGTAGTCACGCCTAAAACCTTGCCTGTTATCGGTGCAGGTATTGACCGTTTAAGCGGTGTAAACAAGTTCGCGAACCTCTCTACATTCGATGCACCAGTAGGCAACTACCATTTAGTCATTGAGCGTAACGTTGCCTCTCTTTACAACGAGTTCGACCAGTTAATTCTGGCTGGCCGAGTTGGTGAAGCAATGACTAACACTGATGCAGATATCTCAATGAAGATTGAGAGCGCTTCAGTTGATGGTGAGTTCGCAGTAACGAAAGTCACCCGCCGTCAGGCCATCAACGATTTGAAACAGTCATTCAGCGTTTCTGAGCTTGGTAAACAAACGGGGATGCTTTCTTTATCTGTTACTGGCCATAACAAAGCCCATCTCGAAAATGTGCTTGATACCATCAGCAACAGTTATGTGAATCAAAACATTGAACGTAATGCTCAAGAAGCGAAGAACTCTCTAGCGTTTTTGCAAAAGCACATGCCAACCGTTAAAGAAACATTAACGATTGCTGAAAACAAGTTGAATGCATATCGACTTGAAAACGACTCGGTAGATTTGGGACTGGAAGCAAAATCAACGCTTGATGTGATTGTGGGTATTGAACAGCAGTTAAATGAACTGACGTTCAAGGAATCTGAAATCTCACAACGTTTTACCCAATCACACCCGTCTTACGTTGCCCTTATCGAGAAGCGTCAAACGTTACTATCTGAGCGTGAGCGCTTTAATCAAATGGTTCAAAAGCTACCAAAAACACAACGTGAAGTTTTACGACTAACACGTGATGTTGAGGTGAACCAATCCATCTATTTATCGATGCTGAACAAAGTACAAGAACTGTCAGTAGTTCAAGCATCAACAGTGGGTAACGTTCGTTTGGTCGATGAGGCAAACTCAATTGATCAAGCAGTGAAACCTAAGAAAGCGTTAATAGCTTTAGCATCTGCTCTGTTTGGTTTCTTGTTCGGATCTGGTATTGCTTTGGTTCGCTCTATCATGAACAAAGGGATTACCTCCCCTGAAGAGCTAGATCAAATCTCAATGCCCGTCTACGCAACAATTCCGCTTTCTGAAGAGCAAAGTAAGTTAGAAAAGCGAAAAGGTAAAAAGCTGATTGCGAAATCTAACCCGACCGATCTTTCTGTGGAGGCGATCCGCTCTCTGCGTACCGCTTTGCACTTTGCCATGTTCGAAGCGAAAAATAACGTGGTTATGATTACGGGCTCATCACCTGGTGTCGGTAAATCTTTCGTATCAGCAAACCTAGCAAAAGTCATTTCTGAGTCAGGCAAAAAGGTGCTTCTTATTGACTCAGATATGCGACGTGGCACATCCGATAAATATTGCGGTTTAGACAACGAAATCGGCTTATCTGATTTGTTGTCGAAAAGTTGTTTTGATATCGAGGATGCAATTCAGAGAGTCACTGAAAAGTTCCATGTTATTACACGTGGCACTACACCGCCGAACCCGTCAGAACTTTTAATGAACCCTCTTTTCTCTGAATTAGTAGGACTAGTTCAAGAAAATTACGATCACGTGATCATCGACACCCCTCCTATTCTTGCGGTGACGGACGCAGCGATTGTCGGCCAATTGTGTGGGACTTCATTAATGGTGGGTCGGTTTGAACAAACATCGCTGAAAGAAGTAGAAGCGGCAAAGGAACGCTTTGAACAAAATGGGGTGAACATCAAGGGTTTTGTGCTTAACGGCATGATTAAGCGAGCTGTGGGTTATGGGTATGAGTATAACTATGGGTATGAATCGAAGTGAGTTTAAAGAAAAACGTCATAGGGTTAGCAACTGCTCAAGTCTTTAACTACGTTTTACCGCTTTTACAGTTCCCCTACCTTACTCGAACATTAGGTACTGAATTATTCGGTTTAGTGATGTTTTCATTGTCAATAGTTATGGTGATGAAAGTTATTACAGATTTTGGATTTGACATTTCACTTGCGAAAAAGATTACAGACAGACGGAGGTCTAAGAGGAAAATAGGTTCTTATCTGTATCAATCTTGGGTGATAAAATTATTATTAATTTTTGTTGTATTGATTGCGTTTTCGATAGTCCATTTCAATACTGAACTGTACAAACATACTGAGTATTCACTAATAACATTATCCACAATAATAGTTAGTGCCATTAATCCGTCTTGGTTGTTTTCTGGAATAGAAAAAAATCATGTGCTAGCTAGGATAATAACAGCATCACGAACGTTATCGTTAATAGCAGTCTTTGTTTTAATCAAGAATGCTAGTGATTACACAATCTATGCATACATTATGTTGATAAATGAACTAGCAATAATAACTGCATCACATCTTATCATCATGTCAAGATACAAGATAAAACCAGTTCGAAGTAAATTAAAAAACTCATTACAGACTGGAAAAGATAGTTTAAGTTTTTTCCTTGCAAAGTCTGGAGTAGTAATTTATTCGTCTGGTAGCACTATGTTTTTAGGTGCGTTCGGTGGCATGAACCAGATTGCACTATACAGTGCAGCAGAACGTCTTCATTCGGCTGGAAACAGTGCAATGATGCCAATAATAGCCCCATTAACTCCATACATGAATAGAACAAAAAATTATAAATTGTTCTACAAGATTGTTGTTATTACTGTAATTATCGCATGGACTGGCATTTTATTTGGTTTTATGTTCGGTGATGAAATTATTAGCATCATGTTCGGTTCTTGGTTTAGTGAATCAAAACAGGTTCTTGATATCTTACTAGTTTCGTTATCAATTAGTATTATTGGGATGCTATTTGGTTACCCCGCACTATTGCCTATTGGTCAAGAGAAACACGCTAACCTCAGCGTTGTTATAGGAGGTGCATTACAAATTGTAATGCTATCTTCAATCCTATTATTCGACATAGAAATCACTGCAATCACAATAGCGATAACATTAACTTTCAGCAATACCATAGCGACAGCTTATCGAATAATAATGTTCATATCTAAGATAAAAAATGAAAAACATAGTAGTACAATGCGCTAATAATATTGCACACCATTATCATGTGTACGGGATAGTAAAAGAACTATCAATGATGAATAATTCAAGAACGACAGTCATTCATCACGACTCTTGTAGTGATGTTTCATTATTTGAAATGAATAATGTTTTCATCAAAAACCAGAAATACAAACCGTTCAGTGGAATCGAACAATTAGCAAGATTCATAAACATAAAACTGAAACGAATTAAAACTGTTGACAACTATCTATTGTTAAAATCAGCAGATGTTATTAAAAACGCAGACGTTTTTATCTGCACGGATTTGATTGTTGGGAAACGGATAAAGGAATTTAACCCAAACTGTAAAGTCGTATGGGCGTTACATGGTGCAGTTGCTAATTCATTTATGAATAGTGTTGATACTGATGGAGTAGACCTAATACTTTCATGTGGTGAAACAACAACTAATGCTGTCGGTTCTGGGTTTAATGGGAAAATCGTAGAGGTTGGCTCTGTCAAACTACATAGCTGCAAAAGTAATGACAAGAAAGTTAGTAAAATAGAATTATTCGGAAACGAAAACAGAACGGTATTATACAACCCACATTTCAATAATAAAATTGGAGCACGTTCTTGGGATGACCACGGAATCGAGTTGCTAGACTGGTTCAAAAATAACAGTGATTTCAATTTGATATTCTCACCTCATCCAATGCTGGTAAAGAAAATAGATGAATCTATTTTAAGTCAATACAAAACGGACAACATTCACATTGATTTGGGTGGCAGTCGTTCCATGAATATGTCATATGAACCAGTTGTTGACGTGTATATTGGTGATGTTAGTAGTCATGCCCTAGAGTACATGTCAATGAATCAAAGAACATTCGTGTTCCATTCAAATCAAGATCTATCAAATGAATCAACAACAATGCACAAGCATGGTCGAACGTTCAATAGTTTTGATGAATTTTCAAGTGAACTACTAAATAAAATCAGTGAAAACGAGGCAGAAATACAAAAAAGATACATTAGCACTGTATTTTCACCAGTAACAAACCCGTGCTCGTTATCAGCTAGCGTTATCATGGATTTATTATAATGCCATTAACAATACAACTACTACTAGCACTGTTAATAATTGTTGGTATCTTTAGTTTTACACGTCATAGTTTGACTGTGTACGCAGTGTTAATGCCATTCATAATCATAACTTATTCACTAATAAGCGGGTTTCGTAATGTTGGTGCTGATACAGAAACATACATATCAATTTATGGAAACGTTGATCAGTTCTCGATGTACATGTTACCACTTCAGGTGGTAACTTATGTTGAGGTTGGTTACAACAACATAATGTACTTGTTCAAACATTTCGGTGCTTCATTCGAAATTTTTTCAACTGCAATGACCTTGTTCTTTTTGATTGGAGTGTTTCATTCGTATAAATCCATAACGAATAACTACTACGTCGCTGCAATGTCATTAATATTCTTTTTGTTCACGTTTACCTGCTACCAACTAACTTTCAATCAAGTTAGACAAGGGGTATCAATCGTGTTCGTTCTCTTTGCAACGAATAGTTTGTATGTCAATGACCACAAGAAATACTTATCATGGGTACTTGTGTCATCCTTATTCCATTCATCGGCATTGATGTTTCTTGCGTTGCCTGTGTTCAGATCGTTTATTGAAAGTATGTCAACAAAAACAAGATGGACAATAATAGCGCTAATGCCCGTTATGATGAACATCGGATTTGGTAAGGAAATAGTTTCAGCAATAATTACGGTTTCAAATGGGGTGATCGATTTAGGTAACGTTGGCGACAGGGTTTCTAGATATAGTGATTCTGATTTGTTTGGTAGACAGTCAGAATTCGGTCTTATAACAATTCTATCGTTACTTGGGTTATGTGTGTTAAACATGTATTCTGAAGTAAATGACAAATCTACTAGATTTTTCACATCATTGGTAACGTTTGGTTATTTCGTTTTTTCTATAACCTTCGACTTTGTTGTTATAAGTCAGAGAATACTATACGTTTTCGACATAATAATGGTCTGCCTATTAGTAAACACGTTAGTCAATCACGACAAAGATAATGAAAAATTCCTACTATCTGCGGTGATCTTTATTGCATTATCGCTTAAAGTAGTTGTAACAAGGGCATAAGTCATGATTAGTGTAGTTATACCATGCTATAACGCATCTAAGTTTGTCGAAACTGCAATTAATTCAATTTTTGAACAGACAACAAAATTAGATTTTGAGATAATAATCGTTGATGATGGGTCTTCGGATAATCTAATAGAAGTTGTATCAAAATACGATAACTTGAAATACATCAAGCAAAAAAACGGGGGGGTATCGAAAGCTCGTAATACAGGAATATTAAATTCATTCTTTGAATATGTAATTTTCCTTGATGCAGATGATCGATTTAATAAAAACTTATTCTGCGAATTAAAAAAACGTATTGAGGATGGATACGACTTAATATCATGGGGATACCTTGTTGAAAAAAATGGTTCTGTTTCGGATTATACAAACTACAGAATTGAAAACTCCGAGTTTGTAGGTGATGAGTTTATTAAACTGTTTTTGTCAAAGACAGTTTATCAATGCATTTGTTCATTCTGTGTTAAGAAATCCGTATTAATACAGAATAACATAACGTTTGACGTTGGATATAAGTATTCAGAGGACATAAACTTTCAAATTGAGGTTATGTCCAATTCACACAAGATAAAATATATAAACAAACCTATGTTCGTTTATACTATTACTGGAACGTCTGCTACATCTATAGTTAGTTCAGAAAGAATTCGATCAATTTCTCTGTTTGACAAAACAAGAGAAAAAATCAGTGAAAACCTACACGATTCGTTCGACCAATACGTGGGTATGAACTATCTTTACCGAATTGGTCTAGTAATTAAGTGCGAAAATAAAAGTTGTGAATTGTTCGAATCGTTAATCTCAACATCTCATGTCCTAAAAAGACCTAGGTTGTCATTATCGAATAAAAGAAAATTTGTAATGACTGTTGCCAAAACTTCATTACCGATAATTAAATTTTGGTTCAAAATATCGAAGTTAAAGTACAGAAATAGATCATGAAAATAACAATCGTTGGAACTGGATACGTTGGTCTATCAAATGCTGTGCTACTAGCACAGCATAACCAAGTAACCGCACTAGAGGTTGACCTCAACAAAGTTCTACTTATCAACGCTAAAGTATCCCCAATCGAAGATAAAGAAATTGCGGATTACTTAGTTAAAAAAAAACTAAATCTGGTAGCAACAACCGATAAAGAACTTGCTTATAAAGACGCTGACTTTGTTGTTATCGCTACCCCAACCGATTACGACCCAATGACTAACTACTTCGATACCTCTACGGTTGAAAAAGTAATCAATGAGGTTTTAGAAGCTAACCCGAATGCAGTAATGGTAATAAAGTCTACGGTTCCAGTAGGGTTCACTGAACGAGTTAAAAAAGAGTTAGGAACAGATAACGTTATATTTAGTCCTGAATTCCTACGCGAGGGACGAGCTTTATACGATAATCTATACCCGTCTCGTATTGTTATCGGTGAGCGTTCAGAACGTGCAGAACAGTTCGCTAACCTATTAAAGCAAGGCTCAAATAAGCCGGAAGTAGAAACACTGTTTACGGATTCAACGGAAGCTGAAGCAATCAAGCTGTTTTCCAACACTTACCTAGCGATGCGTGTTGCTTACTTTAACGAGCTAGATACATACGCAGAAAAACACGGATTAGACTCACGTCAAATCATTGAGGGGGTAACGTTAGACCCTCGCATTGGAAATCACTACTGCAACCCTAGTTTTGGTTATGGTGGTTACTGTCTACCAAAGGACACAAAGCAGCTTCTAGCTAACTATCAGGATGTACCAAACAACATGATCAGTGCAATCGTAGACGCTAACCGAACTCGTAAAGATTTCGTAGCAGAATCGATTCTAAGCAAGAACCCGAAAGTTGTAGGTATCTACCGACTAGTCATGAAATCGGGCTCAGATAATTTCCGCGCGTCCTCGATTCAGGGTGTAATGAAGCGCATTAAAGCTAAGGGCGTGAAAGTCGTAGTATTCGAACCTGTTCTACAAGAAAGTGAATTTTTTGGTTCTGAAGTAATGACCGACTTAGAAAAATTTAAGGTGATTACGGATGTCATCGTCTCTAACCGCATGGATGAAGTTTTATCTGACGTTGAGAACAAAGTTTACACACGTGACTTGTTCGGTAACGATTAATAATTTCATAGGGTGCTGAACTGCACCCTTTTTGATGTCGTCGTGAATGTTAGTATCTATTATCACACCGTCTTTTAATTGCCAGAACACAATTAAAAAGACTATAAAGTCTGTAATGAATCAAACTTACCAAAATTGGGAAATGATCATTGTTGATGATTGTTCTACAGATGGTTCATTAGAAATTATTGAACGATTCATCTCAAATGAACCACGGATAAAGTTAATTAGGAGTAGCTGGAACGGTGGTGCTGCCGTTGCAAGAAATACAGGTATCTCCATAGCAAAAGGGCGATTTATCGCTTTTCTTGATAGTGATGACCTTTGGCATGAAACAAAGTTAGAAAAACAAATTCAGTTCATGCTGGATAATAACGTTGAATTGAGTTACACACCGTATAACCGATATCATGCAAACGGTACATTATTAGGAGCGTTTTTCCCTAAAAGCAAACTAACCTACAAAGACATTTTGAAATCAAATAGTATCGGGTGCTTAACCGCTATCTACGACACACAACGAATTGGTAAGGTATTCATGCCTAACATTTCAAAGCGTCAAGATATGGGTTTATGGTTGCGTATTTTAAAGCAAGTTGAGTATGCTCACTGTTATAATGAAGTTCTAGCTGATTACTTAGCCGTTCAGGAAAACAGTGTTTCATCAAATAAACTAACTGCGGCAAAATTCCAATGGCGTTTATACCGTGAAGTAGAAAAATTAGATTTAAAAACAAGTCTATATAACTTTGTGAACTATTTTTATTACGGCGTTAAGAAATCAAAAGCATGAAAGCAGTAATTCCAGTCGCAGGCCTTGGCACTCGCATGTTGCCCGCAACGAAAGCCATTCCTAAAGAGATGTTACCGTTAGTTGATAAGCCGCTAATTCAGTACATCGTAAACGAGTGTGTCGCAGCCGGTATAAAAGAAATCGTACTTGTTACCCACTCTTCTAAAAACGCTATCGAAAACCATTTCGATACATCATTCGAGTTAGAAACCACACTTGAGCAACGTGTCAAGCGTCAACAGTTAGACGAAATCCGTTCTATCTGCCCGCCTGATGTCACCATTATGCACGTTCGACAAGGTAAAGCGTTGGGTTTAGGCCATGCGGTTCTGTGTGCTAAACCTATGATAGGTGATGATGATTTTGTTGTGGTGCTTCCTGATGTGATTCTAGATGAATACACAGCAGACCAAGCCACAGAGAATCTTGCAGGAATGATCGAGCGCTTTAACCGTTTCAATGCGTCGCAAATCTTGGTTGAGCCTGTACCAATGGAAGAAACATTCAAGTACGGGATCGCTGACATTGGCGGCGAGTTGTTGAAGCCTAGTGAGTCGTCAAAAATTAAGGCTATGGTCGAGAAGCCAGATCCATCGGTTGCCCCATCTAACCTTGCAATCGTTGGCCGCTATGTTCTCTCCCATCGAATTTGGGATCTGCTAGAGCAAACCCAAGTCGGCACAGGTGGCGAAATCCAATTGACCGACGCAATTGACGCACTTATCGAAATCGAAGCCGTAGAAGCGTATCACATGACTGGTGAATCCCATGATTGTGGTGACAAACTAGGATATGCCAAAGCATTTTTCAAATATGCGTTGCGGCACCATTCGATTGGTTCCGATTTTAAAAACTTCCTCGAACATTAAATAAAATTTAATTGTTTTATTTTAAAAGGGTGCTGTCTAGCGCCCTTTTCTTTTGGTATGTGCAATGAAAAACATTATTAACGTCTACTGTCCATCAGAATACGAAAATCTAGTTATTCAAATTCTAGATAAACACAAATTAAATTACTCGATTAACAAAACTGACTTAGATATTTTCCGGAATCAACAGATTTGCCATTTCATGAGTTCGCAATTAAGTAAAGAGACTCATGATTTACTAATCAAAGCGACAAAATACGGCGCGACGATTGAACCACTTTCAGAGTATCTATCAAAGAAAGTCGGTTACATTGAGTTAGAGCTGCTACACCCTGATTACTTCTTGCAACATAAATCGTTTTCTATCCTACGCAAAAAACACTACGAATTGCAGAAACGACTCTTAGATTTAATGATGGTCGCTTTACTTGCTCCAATCGCCATCCCTATCGGGTTAATAACAGCGGCTGCAATCAAATTGGAATCAGAGGGTGACGTTTTCTTTAAGCAGGAACGTGTAGGACGCTACAACAAACCATTTAAGGTCATTAAGTTCCGCTCAATGGGTATGGATGCAGAAAAGAACGGCGCGCAATGGGCGAGTAAAAACGATATGCGAGTCACTCGTGTCGGTAAGTTTATTCGTAAAACGCGCATCGACGAACTACCTCAACTGATCAACGTCCTCAAAGGTGAAATGTCGATGGTTGGCGCACGTCCAGAACGTGAAGTGTTCATCCAGGATTTGGAGAAAGAGATACCTTACTACCGTTTCCGCCACGCAGCACACGTTGGCATCACTGGGTTGGCTCAGGTTTCCT
Source organism: Vibrio hyugaensis (assembly GCF_002906655.1). Classification (NCBI taxonomy): domain Bacteria; kingdom Pseudomonadati; phylum Pseudomonadota; class Gammaproteobacteria; order Vibrionales; family Vibrionaceae; genus Vibrio; species Vibrio hyugaensis. Next base: position 1,867,589 of record NZ_CP025795.1, read on the forward strand.
ACCCTTACGGTGAATCATTGGAAGATGCGAAATGGAAACACCGTTATGATGTTCACTACATCAAAAACCAATCGCTAATGGTCGACCTTAAGATTCTGACCAAAACGGTGAAAGTCGTTTTGTTTGGCATGGGTCAGTAAAAGAGGAACACTAGCCGACTCTTCCAACACATTGAAATTCAATGTGGTCGTAGAAGTCAGTGTAATACGTACCGAAATCAGTAAAGAATAATATTAAGGAAGAGCAGTGTGGAAAATGCGGTACAGTGAAAACTCTCTAACATTAGTTAAAAATTACATAGTGTTAGATACAAAAGTGTCCCATAAACTATGGGACACTTTGATAGGTCAAAAAGAGTTACATGTAGCAATTCATATTTACTAATTCATTCGTTTGAATAACCAACATTCACATTAAGAACTCACTCAAATCATACAACTCCTACCTAACCCTACTTCCCTTATTCCCAATCAAGAATAACCTTGCCTGACATACCGCTGCGCATTACGTCGAAGCCTTCTTGGAAGTCATCAATCTTGTAGTGGTGCGTGATGATTGGCGATAGATCCAAACCAGATTGGATCAGTGAAGCCATCTTGTACCAAGTTTCGAACATTTCACGACCGTAAATACCTTTGATCACCAAGCCTTTGAAGATAACTTGGTTCCAGTCGATACCCATGTCTGATGGTGGAATACCTAGCAGTGCAATGCGACCACCGTGGTTCATAGTCGTTAGCATAGAGTTGAATGCTGCTGGGTTACCAGACATTTCTAGGCCTACGTCGAAACCTTCTGTCATGCCTAGCTCAGACATTACGTCTTCTAACTTCTCTTCAGCAACGTTTACTGCGCGCGTTACGCCCATCTTACGAGCAAGTTCTAGGCGGTATTCGTTCACGTCTGTGATCACTACATGACGAGCACCAACGTGTTTCGCTACTGCCGCTGCCATGATGCCGATTGGGCCAGCACCAGTGATCAGTACATCTTCGCCTACTAGGTCGAAAGAAAGCGCGGTGTGTACTGCGTTACCAAACGGGTCAAAGATAGACGCTAGATCGTCAGAGATGCCTTCAGGGATCTTGAACGCATTGAACGCTGGGATCACTAGGTATTCTGCGAATGCACCCTCACGGTTAACGCCCACACCAATCGTGTTACGACATAGGTGAGTACGGCCGCCACGACAGTTACGACAGTGACCACACGTGATGTGACCTTCGCCAGATACGCGGTCACCGATTTCAAAGCCACGAACTTCCTGGCCAATCGCAACCACTTCGCCCACGTATTCGTGACCGACAACCATAGGTACTGGAATTGTCTTTTGTGACCATTCGTCCCAGTTGTAGATGTGTACGTCTGTACCACAGATAGCGGTTTTCTTAATTTTGATCAGAATGTCGTTATGGCCAACTTCAGGTTTATCAACCTCAGTCATCCAGATGCCTTGTTCAGGCTTTAGCTTTGATAATGCTTTAATTTTCATAGTATTCACCAAACATTGCCCCGCTCTATGCGTGACAAAAAATTCTTTCATCTAATGCGTTTAAAGAAGAAATAAAGGCTTTGCCCATGAGCCGACTCTGAAGAGTTGGGAAAGCCTTTTTATCTTTAAACGTAAGCTCTTTCTCCTTCCTATCTAATCCCTCCCCTATGCTTAGGAGGAGGCTAGGAAGGGGAAACGAAACTTAGATGATGCCCATGTCCTTACCAACTTGGATAAACGCGTCGATTGCACGGTCTAGTTGCTCACGAGAGTGCGCCGCAGACATTTGAGTACGGATACGCGCTTGACCTTTTGGTACAACAGGGAATGAGAAGCCGATTACGTAGATGCCTTTCTCTAGAGCGCGCTCTGCGAATTCTGCTGCTACTTTTGCGTCGCCAAGCATGATTGGAATGATTGCGTGGTCAGCACCACCCATTGTGAAGCCTGCGTCTTCCATACGAGTACGGAAGTGTGCTGCGTTTTCCCATAGGCGGTCACGTAGGTCACCGCTCTCTTCTAGTAGGTCTAGAACGCGAATAGAAGCGCTTACGATTGCTGGTGCAACAGAGTTAGAGAATAGGTATGGACGAGAACGCTGACGTAGCCAGTCAATCACTTCCGCTTTACCAGACGTGTAACCGCCTGAAGCGCCGCCCATTGCTTTACCTAGCGTACCAGTGATGATGTCGATACGGTCAACCACGTTGTGGTGCTCGTGCGTACCTGCACCTGTTTTCCCCATGAAGCCAACAGCGTGAGAGTCATCAACCATCGTCAATGCGCCGTACTTCTCTGCTAGGTCACAGATAGCTGGAAGGTTTGCCACTACGCCGTCCATTGAGAACACGCCGTCAGTTACGATAAGAATGTGGCGAGCACCCGCTTCTTTCGCAGCGATCAGTTGTTGCTCTAGTTCTTCCATATTGTTATTTGAGTAGCGGAAACGCATCGCTTTACATAGACGAACACCGTCGATAATTGACGCGTGGTTTAGAGAGTCAGATATGATTGCGTCTTCTTTGCCTAGAATCGTTTCAAATAGGCCCGCGTTTGCGTCGAAACATGATGTGTAAAGAATCGTGTCTTCTTTACCTAGGAACTTAGAAAGCTTCTGCTCAAGCTCTTTGTGGATGTCTTGAGTACCACAGATGAAACGTACTGAAGCCATACCAAAACCGTGCTCGTCCATGCCTGCTTTACCCGCTTCGATAAGTGCTGGGTGGTTAGCAAGACCAAGGTAGTTGTTCGCACAGAAGTTTAGTACTTCTTCACCAGTAGAGATTTTAACAGCCGCTTGCTGTTGAGACGTGATAATACGCTCTGCTTTGTAAAGACCTTCCGCCTTCACTTCTTCAATTTGCTGTTCAATCTGTTGGTAAAATGCAGAAGACATTCGCAATTCCTTCCTGTTTATTTTGTCGAGTTTTTACTCGATTAGAATTAGGTTGAGCCTTTATGTGACAGGGGTCACAGGCACTTACTTATCAATTAAGTGTAGTGTAATTCAAGGAAGGAAAAACGATTATCCCTCAAGGTGGAAAAGCATTAATGAATCCGAGGCACGAATCCAGTTAATGCTTTTCAATGAGGTTGTAATGAAAGGGATTATAGCCAAGTCGGCTTAGCTAAAAGTGCTTCAAAGTCCTTAGCAGGTAATGGTCGGCTATAGTGGAAACCTTGTCCGAACTCACAGTTTAGGTTTTTCAGGTAATCCACATGACGCTGTTCTTCGATGCCTTCTGCGACAATCTTCAGATTCAGCGCTTTCGCCATCGCAATAATCACGTTCACAAGCTCACGGTCGGACTCATTCTCAAACATGTTCTGCAAGAAGCTACGGTCGATTTTGAGGCGATCAAACGGGAACTTCTGCAAGTAGCTTAATGCGGAATAACCGGTACCAAAATCATCAATTGTCAGCTTTGCGCCAAGTGAGCGCAACTCGTCCAACATCCCCATCAGCTCGTTGCTGTGGTTGAACAAAAGGCTTTCCGTTACTTCTACATCAAACATCTCGGCTGGTAACCCAGACTCTTTGAGGTGCTGTTTGATTTGTTCCAATAAACGATCGCAGTAACGAAATTGCACGCTCGAGAAATTCACAGACACAAACAAAGGCGAAATAGTCTGCCACTGTGCCGCTTGTTGAGACGCTTGACGAATCGCAAAGTCACCCAGTTGGTGAATCAAACCATTCTTCTCGGCAATCGAGATAAACTCTTCTGGATTCACGAAACCGAACTTCTCGTCATTCCAACGCATCAAGGCTTCTGCTCCCACAATCGCGCCACTATTGAGATCGATGATCGGTTGGTAGTAAAGCTCTAATAAATCGTGAGAAATCGCGTGACGCAAACGGCTTTCCAAGTCTAAGAAACGTTGGAGATCTTGGTTCATATTGTGGTCATAGAAACAAAATGCGTTGCGGCCATCTTGCTTCACGCGGTACATCGCCATGTCAGCACACGCGAGTAACTGCTCTGAGTTATTGCCATCTTCTGGATAGACAGACATACCCACGCTTGCGGACAAGAAGAATTCATGATTTTGCCAAACAAACGGCTCGTTAAACACAGACAATACAGTTGCGGCAAAGCGCTTAGCACTGTCGGCGTTGTCTAAGTCTGGAATCACCAATAAGAACTCATCACCGCCAATTCGTGCCAACAAATCGCTTTTCCGCACCGCCTGATGAAGCCGCTCAGCACTCAGTTTGAGGATCTCATCACCAACAAAGTGTCCCATCGAGTCATTGATTTGTTTGAAATGGTCAAGGTCGATGAACATCACCAGTACGCTAGAGCCTGTGCGTTCAGCGCGTGACAGCTCCAATCCAAGACGCTCAGAACCATAAACTCGATTTGGTAAACCGGTTAATGCATCGTGCTTGGCTTGATACGCCAGTTCCATTTCGGATGATTTACGACGCTCAATCTCACTAGTTAGGCGTTGGTTTTGCTGAGATAAGAAATCTTTGCGTTTCTTCTCTTCTTCCAGTTTGATCTTCAGTTCGACACGAGTGTTGTTGAGGTTGAACGCATACAACAGACCAAACACAATCAGAATAGCGAGAATACTTAATCCGGAAATAAAAATTCGAGAAGTATAGATGTCGCGTTCACTGAGAGACTCAAACCAAGCCATCAATTTGAAATGATGATGTTCCATTGGCACTTCGAAATAGATTTTTTCTTTTAGCTCTTGAGCTAGCACTTCTGGCTCGGTGATGTTTTCCTGTTCCAACTTACGGCTGATGGAATCCCACACTTCCATTTCTACATTATTGATTTTCAGTACCATGCGACTGTAACTGTCCTCATGCTCCTGATTGGTCAGTTGGGAAATCACCACCTTCTCGTTGATATCAGCAATCAAATAGCCGACAGGCTTACCTGAGAACATGACTTGCTTGATCACCTGGATCAGTACTTTGCCATCTTCACGCACCGCTCTGACTTCTTCACTGTGATCGTGATCATTCAGTAAACGCGAAGTATCAACACGATGATCGGATTTTTGGCCTGTTGTGACAATGGTCGAGCCATCAAGACCTATCAAAGTTAGCTGGTTGTAGATCACTTGATTATTGACGATTTTGGTTCCTGACTTTTCTTGCAGTTTGCGTTTTAAATTGATCAAACTTGCGCCTAAGCCATACTCCATCGACATACCTGATGCAAGGTTGGCGAAAAAGGTTTGCACCGTTTTATCGGTCGATAAATGGTCTATATCTTCGCTGGCAATCGTAAATAAATTATCAAGGGTACCTGCATAACTTTTAACCTTTAGATCGAGTTCTCGGTGCTGTGAATCTTTTAATTTATGTTGACCTAAACTTGTTACCGTAATAATCATCGCCAAATAGAGCGATACCAATATCGCACTGACGGTGATGATCTTTTGACTTGATATTTTTTTTACAGACTTTCTCATATATCTTTCTTACTATCTTCTAAGAAGTAGTCATTATAAAAATAGTAAATAGATGGGTAGTATTTCTCAACCAAGGCCTGGTATGTCCCATCTTGCTTAATTGAATTTAAGTATTGGTTAAATGCGGCTCTTAATTCAGGAGAGTCTTTACGGAAGGCAACCGCCATTTTTTGGTTTTCTGATATAGGGCCGATGACTTTGATTTCCCCAGGCCATTTTTCTAATGCAATCAGTGTATCAGCGACATCAAGCAGCGTACTTTCTGCATCGTTTTTCATGATGGCTGGCACCATCTCATTCAATCGACGTTGACCATCAGGCAGGATAACCTTGGCCCCCGTATCGTAGAGGTTGTAGAGGTTTGGGTCCAGACACGAGTGCTCCATTGCTAATACTTCACGTCCATTGATGAGCGCTTTCACCTTTTTGATATCGTTTTCCACTAAACCCGTTGGTGTAATTGGTGTTAGGTTGGAGTCGGTCCGAGCCACCAGCCATACTGCGGAAGGAAAATAATCATTTGAAAAGTCAATGACCTCTTTTCGCCACTCAAGAATGGTAACACCATTGGCAATAAGGTCACCTTCAATCGGCATCTTTTCACCCAGCATCAATTGCGCATCTTTGTATGCGACTTGCTGGCCTGTCAGTTTACCAACCACATTGTTCCACTGAGCAGGGATGTATTGGTAACGTACGCCTAGAGACTTAGCAAAGCCTTTAACGATATCAACATCCAACCCCGTCAATGTTTGCATTTCACCTTGATCGATGTAGGAAACAAAGTTGGCATAAGGCACACCAATATGACGCAACACGCCACTGTCCTTGATATCTTGCAAATCACCAGCAGAGGTCTGAGTCGATAGCAACATCGCCACACCAATAGCAAGACTGGCCATGGTTTGCTTAATTGTTTTCACTGACATGGTGAATATCCCTCTCTTTCATAAAGCGCCCAATCAAGGGCGCTTTGGTGCATAACAACAGCGTTAGAATGAGTAGTAAAGGTCTGCAATCGCTTCGACTAGACCTTCTACATCTCCGTCATCGTGGAATAAATGAGTAGAGATACGCAGTGCGTGCGTTTCAAACGAATCGTCTTTGTACAACTTGAAGCTTGTCGTACGAATGATGTAGCCATACTCCTCACGAAGGCGATCACGGAACAATGTTAGGCGCTCCTCATCAGTCACATCATCAAAAGGGTTAAAGGTAGTCAGACCGCTGGTTAAGCCTTCCACGTTTGGTGAGTACATCTTCGCATAAGGTAACGCTTCACTAAGCAGTGTCTTACATTGGTCACTCAATTCTAAAATGCGTTCTTCAATACGGTCACGGCCGATCTCATCCCACATTTTACAGCTATCAGCAAGTGCTTGTTTTGCTGGGTAGTTATCGTTACCAATGTATTGCATTTGCAGCTGCTTACCTAGGTAATCAGCATGAGAAAGCGACGAGTTTATCAACCATAATGGGTTATCACGGTCACTCCAATACTCATTCAAACGGTTACCGTCATCACGTACATACAAGATACCTGTCGCGCCTGGACCACACTGCCATTTATGGCCAGATCCTGCATAAAAATCACAATCCATATCGTGAAAATCTAGATCGAACATGCCAACAGTGTGCGCGCCGTCAACTAAGGTTGGGATACTGTGTTGCTTTGCTAGAGAACAGATAGCTTTAGCAGGGAGAGTCGTACCGGTTTTGTAGGTAATATGAGAGAACACGATAAGACGAACATTGTGGTGGGTTTCAATCGCATCGCGGAAGGCTTGAATGTAATCTTCTTCCGTCACGTTTTCTGTACCGGTGAAAACCGGCAGTTGAATTTCTACCACGTCCACACCGAAGCGATGTTTTGCCACGTTCATTGGTGACGTTGCAGCAACGTGTTCATGGTGAGTCGTTAGGATTACATCACCCGGTTCAAAATGCAGGCCGTTAATAATAGAACATAAGCCATCTGTCGTATTTCGGCTTAGTACAATCTCGTCCGCATTTGCCCCAAAGCCAGGAGCAATGTCTTTAATCATCTCTGATACGTAAGGGAAGCTACCAAATTTATTCTTCATATCCCAAGGATACTTTGCTACCAACTTGTTGTTGTGCTCGTAACCTTCTAGAACTGATTTTGGCATCGAGCCTGTAGTCCCCACGTTCATGTAAGTCGTTCGCTTATCCAATACGAACTGCTTTTGAACTTTACGCCAAAAGCGTTTATCGTTCTTTTTACCTAGCCTGCTCCAGTCGATATTCTGTTCCTTTGCTTGTACAGCACCAGAAAACGCGGAAGCACTGACGCCAGCCACAACTGCACCAGTTGCACCTTTTAAGAAATTGCGGCGGCTGCGATTAGTCTGAATAGATTCCTTGTCGCTCATCTTTTCGATCCTTGTCGGAAGTTTAGCCATATTATTAATTATGAATCCGTAACTATCTGTTACTAAAACATTATTACCTCATCACCAGATAGTTTAGATTTTTCAGCTGCCATTAAGTGACTCTAGTTCCACTTTTTCATTCCATATGATGATATAAGCAACAACTTCCCCCCTTTTTTATAAGCAAACAGACACATACTTGTATATTCATTAAAACACTTATTTCCAATATAAAGTAAATCGCATTTTATAATATATAATTACGATAAAAATGCCATTTGTGATATTTTATATCGTAATTTAGACAACAAGGTTAATATCAAGATATAGCACGTTAAATATGTAACATAATAAATTTAATTCAGCAGGATTATCATTCATTTGTTGGAATAACAACCATGGCGAATTATTAAGCAATAGAGCTATTTATTAACAGAACGACAAATAAGAAAAAGAGGATAAAGCGCCTAGGAAGAGGGATAGACGCTATATATTCCGAGATTAAACCGCTCGAAGCGTGAATTTTTGTTGGTACTGAGATGGCGTGGCGTTGGTTTCTAAATAGCTATGGTGAAGCATCAAAATAGACTGCACGATCTTCGTGCCGATGCCTAAAGAGCCACCTTCAGCATTCTTTTCGATATGGTTAATGAAGGTAAAATGAATTCGAGTCTTATCTTCACTCAAATGGGCTTGGCAATGCACTGCTGAACCAATTGGGCTGTGACGGAGTGCATTCTCCAATAAGTTAAGCACTAAACGCTCTAGCAACCCTTTATCGCCGACGGTTTTAATCTTATCTTCCACTTCAACTTTGAGTTCTACCTCTTTTCGTGAAAACTGGCTTTGCATTGTCTCAGCACATTCGGCCATTAAAGCGCTAAGCTCGACAGGGCGATATTCATAATTCGGCATTGGTGCTTCTTTGCGCGCGGCATCCAGCAAAGAATGCAATTGAGTTGAGAGCTTCTCACAGTTTCGGAAAGCGACATCAATCAAAGGATCGGATTCCGGATGTTGCAAACGCCACGTTTCCAAATAGCCGAGCACACTCGATAACGGCGTTTTTAAATCATGACTGAGCTGCAACAAGCTTTGACGACGATGCGACGATTGATACTCCAACTGCAAAAACTGTTGCTGGATATGCTTTGCCATCATTTGATAAGAACGTGCAATCGGCACTAACTCCGGAACTTGGTGAGTGAAATCCGGCTGCAAACGGAAATCATGTTCTGCTTGTTGTTGAAGTTGATTAGTTACGCGCTCAATGGGATTCAGTAAGCTGCGTTTTACCAGTACATACGCACCCAATGCAAAACCTAAAATCGACACCAGCACTAATCCTGCAAGTGCTATGTAAGGGGTATCGACTTGAGCATTGGCAATGGCGTCATGTCGGGTACTACCAATCACCACATAGAGATAGCCGACCGTAGAGCCCAATTCTTCTATCGCCGCGACAGAAAAGACTTTGTGTTCACCACGATTACGTGGGTCTTCGCCCAAAATAGGAAAGGGTTGGTCATTTAAGAATTGCTTAATGGGATTGAGATCCACCGCCCCCATGATCTCCGCCCCTTCCGGTGCTGCATGGGTGGTGATATTGCCTTGGCTATCGAGGAAGTAGATTTCAAAATCAGGGCCGATCAGCATCAGTGTATGAAAGATAGACTTGAGCGCTTTAGGATTGTAATCCGTACCGATCATCAGCGGATTATCATCACGCATGTGGCTAGCTAGCTCTTTGTGTAGGCTTTGCTTAGTGCGTAACTCAATGGTTTCTTTTTGCCAATTGTAAGTCAGTGCAATCACCACTGCCGCGAGGCAAAACCACAAGCTAGTAAATACCACTAAGCGAGATTTGAAGCTCATCCTATCGCCTCCTTAAACAGCACTAATGACTGGAAGAGAAAAGTTATTGTCGTGGCTGAAACTTGTACCCCACGCCCCAGACCGTTTGAATAAAGTGATGCTCAGAGTCAGACAAAGACAACTTACTGCGTAGGCGATTTACGGTGCTACACACTGTGTGATGGTAGCCCGAGTGACTGGTATTCCACACATGATCGAGCAGTTCATCTTTGCTATAAACTCTACCCGGTCGAGTCGCAAGAAACTGCAATAGAGTGAACTCAGTTGCAGTTAGGGTGACATCTTTGTCATTGAGCGAGACTTGATGCAATTCAGGGATAATTCTTAAAGGACCAAAATCCATGCAGTCTTCGAGATTGGTTCTTTCAGATTGTACTTCGACGGTTTGACTCACCCGTCGTAATACGTTTCGTACTCGCGCTTGGAATTCTAATACGCTAAATGGCTTAGTGATGTAGTCATCAACGCCCGCTTCTAAACCGTCAACCTTGTCCATTTCACCGTCTCTGGCCGTCAAGATGAGTACTGGGCTCCAATCTTGTTGCTGACGTAAATAATGGCAGATATCTAAGCCGTCACCGTCTGGCAAACCTCGGTCAAGAATGAGTAAATCAAAAGGTTGTTGCTGGTATTGCGCTTTGGCTTCGGCGACATTCGTTACCCGCGACACTTGATGTCCTTGAAACTTGAGATGCATTTGAACCAGTTCTGCCAAATCATCATCGTCTTCCACCAGCAAAATGTTCGCGACTAAATTGATTGCCTGCTGTTCCATGGTCCTTTCCCTGCGGTTGAGTATCCTCACTTTGCACATGACCGGAACAAGCCCGCATTTCTTTCAAAAAAGGCACCGATGACGCCATGAGGGTTAAAGCACTTGGCTACAAGCGCTTTGGAAAGGAGACGTCATCGGAGCCTGTATTACTCGACCCGAGTGATGGTGACTTTCGCACCAGGGTTCAAGAAACGATGGTTCGCAGAAAGTGCTGAGTTTGCTAATCCATCATCTTGGCTAACAACACCCACATGGAATGCAACGACGTCATTGCTGTCATTACGAGCGGCATTGAAGCCCTCTCCGCCACCCGCTGGGCCTGGTATGGTTGCGGCAAACTCATCGTTCAGTTCTGTACCGGAATCCCAAACGTTCATGCTCATTTCATAACTTTCACCCACTGCGAGCGATTTGAGCGATAGCCCAGTTTCGCCAACAAAGGCATCGTTGGTATTCACAAACATAGACGCCACAGACAAGTAACCGTAACGACTAGGGTCAACCGTGATGGTGACTTCGTCCGATGCCCCCGGCAACACCAATCCATTACCCGAAATACCTTGGTAAACACTGTCATTGCTGTTCATCAATTCAATCAGCTCTGCATTACTACCGCCTTCGGCAAGATGCTCAAGTTCAACAGATGCAGCTTGTCCAATTTCAAACAGTTGGTAGTCACCATTGTGAGTAAGTACCGCGAGCGGAGACATAGGTTGATTCGCAGTCAAGTTCGCCACGTTGACGGTGTAACGGTACGATTTCACTACGTCATTATCATCATCGCTTGGACAACCGGCGAGCAAGCCGACTGAAGCTGCTACTAGTAAGATTCTGTATTTCATACATCCCCCTTACTTCACAACGATGGTGATGGTTGCGACTGGGTTTAACCAACGATGGCTGCTGCTGTCTAGGTCACTGATGCCGCCAGTTGGGTCGCTATCACCAAGGTTACCCGGATGCACGTGAACTTTGTCGTTAGTTACTGTTGCTTCAATGCCTGTGCCGCCAGTACCAAAGGTAATGAAAGGTGGGTTTGGCATGCTAGAGGCAAGTTCATCGTTCGCTTCTGTGCCGGCATCGTAACTTCTTAGTGTTGCTCGGTATGTGCCCGCTTCAGTTGGAATCTTCCAGCTATCTAGACCAACGAAACCATCATTGGTTGGCAGCAACATCGCGCTCAGAGAGAGATAACCGTGGTCGCCACTGTCCAAGGTGAAGGTGGTTGCAACACCCGGATTCAAAATACCACCAGCAGGATTCTCAACCACCGCACCACCAGCGTTACCAATCACACTAGCAAGACCAGAGATGTCGCCGCCTTCTGCCATTGCTTCTAGTTCTGGCGTTGCTGCTTGACCCGTTCTGAACATTTGAAGGTCAGAGCCATGTGCGGCAACAATAAGTGGCGTAAAGTAGATGCCTTTGGTTGCGTTTGTCACGGTGATTTCCAATTCCGCCGCATTCACTGATGCAGAGCCTAGTGCCATAGCGACTGAAGTCATGACGAGTCCGAGTTGGGTACGTTTTTTCATTGTGATTCCATCCTTTAATGAGGGTTGAACTACCCAAGCCCATGTGTACGGCTTTACTTCTTTGTTCGTGACTTGAGTAGGTTAAGCATTACGTTTCGAACGTTTTGCGTTCTTGCCTCTAAGAATGACGAGCAAATCTATCAGCAACTTCATCGAATTCTCATAAAATTCTCACAAGTTCTGTTCGAATTCTGTCAACAGCACTTTTGTATTTACACTTCGCGCTATCCCCTCCTACAATGCGGTATTCTCTGTTTAAATCACGATTCTCACCATGATTCATAACGTTCTGTCTGCCTACTATGGCGAAATCTACGGCATCGCTTTTTTCAACCACTACTTGAGCCATTGCGCCCAAAGTGAACAACAAACACTGTGGCAAACCTTGATTGAAGTGGAAGAGATCACCGCAGAAAAGCTCAAACCTGTACTGCTGACAAATGGCATGGATATCGAAAATCGACACCAAGAGATGCTGGATAAAGGCTTTGCTGATGCAAGCAAATGGATTGGTTTACCATGGCAAGAGTTGGTGGCGACTCTTCTGAAATGGGTGGAGCCTTATGAGGTCAAGTATCGAGAGTGGCATGAAGAAGTGAAAGCTTCACAGCAGTATTCAATCGCTGAGCAAGAAGCTATCGAGTTGATTGCAGACCACGAAACGGCCATTTATCGCTGTTGGCAGCAATACCATACTGGTGAATCTGGCTTGCCTGCACTCAATGCATTTTTGGCAAAATATCGTTAAAGCGAGACGGTGACACTTGAACCTCGTGAAACCGTACCAGACAATATCGTTATTCCGCTGCGCAGAACTGAACAATTATGGTTAATCCAAAACTCATTGCCCTACTTCCTGATCTTGCTTCGTTTATCTTAGTGGTAAACGAAGGCAGTTTTACCGCTGCAGCCAAACAACTCGGCGTGACGCCATCGGCTTTAAGTAAGTTGATCACCCGATTAGAGCAAGCCCTCTCGGTCAAACTGTTTGAGCGCACGACTCGTAAGTTGATCATCACTCAAGCTGGGCAAAAGGTTTACGACCAAAGCATCGCAATGGTGAATGCCGCGCAGCAAGCCGTTGAGCTATCTGCGGAAGATCATGCCGAGCCCACAGGCGCACTCACAGTGGCAGCTCCTGAAGCATTTCTTAATTCGGTGCTTCAACCGTTTGTGTTGCCATTCCTAGAACGTTATCCAAATATTCAGCTTAAGCTGCGTGCAGCAGATGGTGAGATTGATCTTTTCCGCCAAGGTATTGATGTCGCGTTTAAGCTCACTGACAAACCCGATGAGAATCTGGTACTCAAAGAGCTCAGCAAGACCAATCTCGTTTTATGTGCCTCTCCAGATTACCTAACCAAACACGGTATGCCTGAGCATCCGACTGAACTTGAGCAGCACGATTGTATTTACCTTGCCGAGAACGACAAAGACAACATCTGGTCGTTCTTTAAAGAGGAAGCCTTTCATTCGATTGCAGTAAGTGGACGCTACGCTGTCAACCACTCTCAAATGCGCTTGAACGGGGTTAAGTCTGGCTTGGGAATTGGGATCTTCCATGACTTCGTGATCAAAGACGCGTTAGAGCAAGGAGAAGTGGTGGAGGTATTGCCGGATTGGATGATCAAGAGTAACTACCATGGCGCTATCGCGATGCAGTATGCACAAACCAAATACATGCCTGCTCGTCTGCGCGTGTTTATCGACTTCGTTAAGGAGCATTTAGTCTCCGAGGACACTAACCATGCTTGAGGATACGAGCCATGTTTGAAGAGGCTAACCATGTTTAATGCCATTCATCACGTCGCGATCATTTGCAGCGACTACCCAAGGTCAAAACGCTTTTACACTGAAGTGTTGGGGTTCAAAATCCTTGCTGAAAATTATCGTGAAGCCAGAGACTCATACAAGCTTGACCTCGCCTTACCTGACGGCAGCCAAGTGGAACTGTTTAGCTTTCCGGGCGCACCAGAGAGACCGAGCTTTCCTGAAGCACAAGGCCTGCGACATCTCGCGTTTTTGGTTAATGATGTTGAACAGGTGAAAGCCTACCTAGAATCGAATGACGTTGAAGTTGAGCCAATTCGTATTGACGAATTCACAGGCAAAGCATTTACCTTCTTCCAAGACCCAGATGGCTTGCCACTGGAGATTTACCAGAAATAAGAAGAGCCAGCACTTCGCTGGCTCTTTTACTATTCCACTCTTTACCTGTTACTAATTCAACGCCGTTTTCAGCTTCTCGACGCGCTTGAACAACAGCCAATCGAGTGCGAGAACCGTAACAATCGCCAAACCGCCCATCGGGAACGCCAGGCACAGTACGACTAACGTTGCCAAACCAAGCTTCCAAATGCCGTCTTGCTGAAACTTAGGTGGCGCACCCAATGCTGCACTGCGGCTAGGGCGACGAATCCACCACATCACCACACCTGTGATTGAGATTAAAATGAACGCCAAACAGAACACCACGTTGAGCACTTTGTTAAGCACACTGACATCACCTTGGTGCAGTGACACGCCCGCCGCCATGAACTTGGCAAACAGACTGTAATCTTGCCATGTCACGTCCACCAACAAGCGACCGGAATATTGGTCAAAGTGACTAGTGCGATCTTGTCTTGGATCGGAAATATCACCGCCCATCGAGTTGGCAGCAACCGTATAAACGCCCGTCTCTGAACGTGGTAAGAAGAGTTTATATCCAGTGAAGCCCATCAATTCTGCCTTGAGGATAATATCGTCAATCGACATCGCTTGATGGTTGCCCGCATAACCCACTTCTTGCTCCATATTCGCATGGTCATGCGCTGGTTTGTCTTTCGACTCTGGCACCGCTGCTAGCTCTAAGTTCCATGGCATTTCTTCTGCAGCGCCATGATTAAGGCCTTTATGCGTCAATGTCGATTCAGGCTTTTCACCCCACGAGTAATAGGTCGGGAAGGTATTCCACGCCTGCATCATTTTTGCGCCCCAAACTCCTGCCCAAGACAGGCCGGAGATCAAAAAGAACAGCAGCACGATCGACAACACACCACCCAAGTTCGCATGCAGATCACGCATCAAAATACGAGTGCCGTTGCCAAAGCGGATTTTCAGAAAGCCAGCGCGGCTTGCATTATCTCTTGGTAGCCATAAGTACAAACCAGAAACCAAGAGTAAAATACCAAGGCTCGCTGCGATTTCTATCAAACGATCGCCCAAATCACCGATGAGCAAGGTACCGTGGATGCTGTTCATCAACTCATAAATACTGTCACCGCGATTGATAGTACCTTGCACGTCTCCGGTGTAAGGGTTCACCGCAACAATCAATGAACGACCATCTTGCTTTTGAATTGAGAATCGATTGGCGACGTCTGATGTTTTTGCAGGCACAAATTGGGTGACATTATAATCAGGATACGCCTGCTTTACTGATCCTAGTTGTGCGGAGATAGGTACGGTTTGCTCTTGTGGCGAAACTTGTAATGTCGTCTCATACAGAGCAAGTTCGATTTCATCATCAAACAGCATCACTAACCCTGTAAGGGAAAGCATGAGCATAAATGGAATGACGAACAGTCCTGCGTAGAAGTGCCATCGCCACGTCATAAAGTAGATGGATTTTGCGCGCGAGGCTTCCTTGAGTTGAGGCTTTGCCGAGTTTCTCAACATATGTATTTTCCTTTTTTCATAGTTAAACGCCCAAATTCAGCCAAAAGAATCCTGCACATACGCATTTGTATGCGGCGCTATTTGACGAAGATTCGGGAGTACCACTGCTCGAAGTGGCAGTGTTGTTGGCTTTATTTACTTGTAATTGTTTTTGTTATGAGAAAAAGGAAATTGGGGGAGCACGAGGAACTGGCGTTTCAAATCGCACACTTAGAGCCAAATAAGTGTAGCTGTCAGAAATCACCGAGCTCAGTCTTGAAAGTATCGGTGTCGTTGGAAGTGTATCGTGATGAAAAGTCGAGAAGTGGCTAAAAGGACAAGGCTTGCCTTTATGGCTGACAGAATTGTCGCCCTCTTCTATCTGAACCAATTCAAAGCCGTTAAGCGTACATAACGTCGCCCACACACCCATGCTGTTACCATGAGCATTGATAACAGGCATCAGCGTCACTAGTACCCAACTTAGAGCGCTAGCGAATAGCATGGAGCGGTAAAAAGGAATTAATCTACGCATAACGGTAACTTAACAAATTTCACATAGCGTAACCAATTCTGAGTAGTAGCTCAAAAACAGGATCAATAAGTGGCTGCTACCTCACAGGTTTTCTTGAATACCTCGATTGACAGGCACAAAAAAGCCCGCCGAAATGGCAGGCTGATGGTCATTTCTTCAATTTGGATAAACGGTTAGCTAAACAGTTTGCTCCAAATACTTGGGTTGCGTTTGTCGTGGTACTCTTCACGAAGACTATCGATTTCACGCAGTTGGTTTTTCGCCTCTTCTAGCTTGCCCGCATCAAGATCCGCTTCAATCTTATCTAACGTTACCGTCAGCTTGTTAAAGCCTTCTAGGTAGATATCGAACTTCTCTGGTGGGTAATTACCACGCTTAGATTGTTCAACGATCGCTTGCAAGCTATCAATCGCAAATTTCATGGTTTCAACATCAGACGCTTCTGCCGCCTGTTTGAATTCCATCTTCATCTGCTTCATGTTTTGTTTTAAATCGACGGCTTCTGCCATTGCGTACGTTGAGCCAAACGCAATCACACACCCCAACACTAAAGGACGTAACATCTTCACTTCTCCATTGAATGCCGAATTCTGAGTCGGCTTTTTAATGCGAGCAGTGTAAAGCAATCCCTTAACACTTGCATAACCAAAAATGTAATCAAGTTTATGCGTTGCGAATCTCGTCATACTCTGCAATTGGCATACGGCCACGCAGCTCTAAGAAGGCTAAGAATTGCTGTGCTGAGTGGGTGATAACCTTGCTACTGTCGATGCCGACTTTGTCCATTAACTCACCAACCAAGCTCAAGTTACCCACATCGTGGCAAAAGTGCGCATCACTGCCTGTGGTGAAGAAGACACCGAGCTCTTTACCGATTTGTGCAATCTCATGGCAACGGTCTACGCTGCCAACACGGCTGTTACCTTTCAGCGTGGTGTTATTGATCTCAATTGCGACATTGTGCTCTTTGGCGCACTTCAGCACCGCTTCAAAATCGAAGTCAAAGTTTGGATTACCCAAGTGGCCTAGCGCATCAACACGACCGTTTTTGATGATGTTCAACAGCGCTTCGGTGTGTATAGCTTTGTCAGCAGGGCGGAACACTGGTTCATGAAAGCTCGCAATTACCCAATCCAAATTTCGATCGACACTATCTGGAATGTCGATATCACCTTTGGTGTTCATAATATTGGATTCAACGCCGCGAATGATGGCAACACCTTCAAGAAAACGCGGCAGAATTTTCTGGTTAGAGAAGAACCAGTAATGAGGCGCACCCGGCATTGATTCAGCATGATCGGTAGTACAGAACATATCGAGCCCATTCTCTTTTGCCGATTTTGCGTTTTCAATCAACGTACTGTATGCGTGACCGCTGGCGTACGTATGCGTGTGGGTATCAACCTTAAATTCCATCATCAACTCTCTTGGTGCGCAAATTGGCGGCTATTGTATACCCACAGGGAAGCGGTCGTCAGCCCAATATTGGGACGAAATCTAATCTTATTCCTCACAGATAGTTTTAATCAGCGGCAATGCTTTCTCCCAACCATGATTGAACATCGACACAAAATCACTATGGGTAGAAATGGTGATACTGAGCAACAAGCGATCTTGCAGCATATCGATCTGGTAGATCTCTCGTGATCCGATCCACTTAGAAGCCAAGTCAGCGTCTAATTGCTGCCTATTGTCTGGGTTAAAGATGGCAACATGATGAAACTCAAGTTTATGCAGTGGCAAAACAGTGTCCACTACTGCCCGAGTCCCCCCATGTCTGGGTCGTAAAACGTAATATCCCCTCCCTCTTCCCAGTCACCATCAAATTGAGATTGCGGTGAAAAAGCTTGTGCCCATCGTTTGTACAATTCGATATCCGTCAGCACGCTCCATACGCGCTGCGGCGTGGCTGCAATCTCGACGTGATAATTTAAAGTCAGCATGTTTTCTCCCTCTGCACCTTTCTTGACGCTAGTTCATTCTGATCAAAAATCAACCAATTCAACAATAACTGTCAGGATATTTGCGAAGCTCGACATCAACGGTACAACTTGGCATACAAAAGCCCCATCAGGATGACGTTTAGCAGTTAGTGCATTTTTAATACAATCCTGCCAACTCAATATTTGACCCTTTCGATTAAACTGGGCTTACAGATTGAGACAACCATGAAGCAAAGCACTAACAACGGACAAAACATGAATGGCTTAGAAAACGGCGAACTTCAATACATAAAGCAACGCATAAATGAAATGAAGCCGGAGCAATTACGTGAAATCAAAAGCGTAATTGAGTTTAGAAGGAAAGCGCTGCTCGATGAGACACCACTTATCTCTGCTGAAGAGATGGAGTTCATCGACATCATGTTCAAGAAAATGGAATAGTGGAAACATGTGTTTTTTGATTGAAGATTACTTAAACAAGAAAAACAACGGCATCAACCTAACTGACATCAATTACAAACTGCAAGAAATTGTGGATGCCGTTGGGAAAAATCTAGGTTATGAGGTCCTTATCAATCCTAGCAACCTGTCCAAAAAAACCGCAAACGAAGTGTACAATCGAGAAATCAAATACCCTCATATGAGCCGAGCCTTAATTGCACGGTTAGACAAGTACATTACTCGTCACTCGCTCGACTTTAAGGGAAAATATTTATTCATTAACTTAGAGCGTAGTAATCTTTGCGATAAATATTTGTTGTGTGACATCGTCATTCTTAAAAACAGCCTAGAAGCACTAAAAGCGAACTTAGTTATTGAAATTACGGAGAGAGACTCATGTAAAGATTGCGCTTCCATAAAGAAAGGATTTGAGTTTCTGCAAAAACAAAAAGTATTGTTGGCAGCAGATGATTACGACTTGGAATCTGATTTCAGAGAACAAGAATTATTATCTGGTTTTTATCACTTCATAAAGGTAGAGCACTCTGCTGAAACCAATTTCTATAGCAGAGTGCTTAAGCTAAGTAAGAGAACTCGCACAAAATTAATCATTGAGCGAGTTGAAACGAAAATGGAACGCAAGCAAATCACTCAAAACGACGTCCCATTCTGGGGGTTACAGGGGTTCTTGTATACCACCCATTATGTGAGTCTTTGAGGAGGCTTAATCCTGACGAGAGTTCTTGATACTACACAAGTTACAATCTACATGGTCACACAACTTTAAACAACGAAGTTTCTTTTTGATTTTTGGTATTAAAATAGGGTTCGCAATCGATCGAATAATATCAAGCTTAACAAGATACAAGCCAATTTTCTGTGTACTATCTGTTGGTGGATAATATTTCACCTCTTCAGCATTAAATATCTTTTTTGCAAATTCAAAAATTGGATATCCGGCAATAAAAATATAGGCATAATCTTTAGACTTATATTGTTCCACTAAATAATAACAAATTGCTTGAACAACCAATTCAAAGAAGTGAGTGGAGTTCATAGCGTAACCTAGCTTTACTAAACAGCTACGTTTTAATTCACTTTCTGGAATAGAGATGAAAGAACGGAGGTTATCTAACTTCTCCAAGTCTAAAATGAATGCCCAATGTCCAACGACTTCACCCTGACTGTTTTTTAATAGGATACCATTGTACTTGATATCATTTTTCATGGCATATAGATCGTCAATAAAGCCACGTAATGCTGACACATTGTCGTAGAAATCATGGAACAATTCGATATGTTCATAATAAGTGTGAGATTTTATTTCACTGGTAATTGTCTCTGATACGCGAGTATAAGACAGTGCGGTCAAAGAAAAATCAAATCCCTTAATAAGGTTAGTCAGCACTGCCGAGTAACGAGATGGGCTCTTTTGCTCATTCTCATCAATCGTAATAATGATATCTGCAAGATCTTGTTCAAGAGATTTGGCAATCAAAAACTGCTTGTACAGGGGTGGGACAACTTTACCAGTCAGCCACCGACTGAGCGTAATTGAATCTAAACCTTTAAAGTCATCGTAATATGACTGCTGTAATATCGCAATCAACTCTTTTCTAGAAATGCCTCGCTCCTCTAGCCAAGAAGCAAGTTCCCTTTCAAAATTGTAACTCATAACCTCACCGTCAAGAATGTATTTATATTTATTATCGACCTATCGCATTCAAATTATCTCCAATAACATTTCATGCAGTAACTCATATTATTTATTCGTTATCTGATTTGAAACTCAAATTCAATAGGTTTAGGTAAAGCGTGAATATTACACCAATGTGGTAATGAATCAGGTTAGCAGCGTTTCTGATAGTAAGATCTTCATGCTAACACACTCTGCTTTTAGTAACGGTATTATATGGTGCACGCTAGGTGAGGTTGTGCAAATAAAAATAATTTGCTAAGTAAAAATATAGTGAAAGTAACTCTATTTATTAAGAATAAAAAAATGATTGTTAGATGCTTTAATTTAACATTCCCTAATGAACACGTTTAGACAATCTGCCGGATTCTTTTTGAACAGCTAGCGTAGTCGAGAACTTAACCCAACAGGTATTCAATACCGTCGCAAGCACAATCAGACTTATGCCCATAATTTGGCTGTGGCTCATTTGGTCATCGAAAAACGCCCATTGCCATACTGCAGTAAACAGGAGATTGGTGAATATCAGCGGTGCGAGCTGCGAACCACTACTAGCCAATTGATACGCTTTCGAACGAAATACCTGTGTATTGATGATCAAAAGAGACATCAAAAAGACAAGCACTGTATTCGGTACCTCAAACGCCTGTAATGAAAGCGAGTGCAATAAAACATTTGCATCGTTGAAGAGCACCAGCGGTAATATCAGTAAAGCAGCACAACCGAACGTCCAAAAGTTGATTTCTAGTGGCGACATGCCGCTCTTACTGGCTTTATAAAGTGTCAGCTGCGAACCCGAGTTAAACAAGCCACCCGCCAAGCCCAATAACAGGTCGACTCGCCATGTAAACTCACCATCAGCGCCTGCCAACAGAATGACACCAGTAAATGCTATAACAAGTGCCATTATGGTCGACATTCGTATCTGACCGCGCATAAATAGCTTCTCGACGATTGGCATAAACAGTGGCCCAGTAGCGAAAAGGACCACGCCTTCAACAAGAGTTAACGTTTGTAACGAGGCAATAAAGCACAGCTGGCATAGCCCAATACAAAAAGCGCGAAGCAAAATAGGTTTAAGCGTACTGGCAGTCGGTAAAGTCAGATTGTTGAAACGAAGCATCACCAACAGAATGAGAGCCGGGGTGAAGAAGCGTAAAAAGCTGAACATGGTTACCGACAAATCATCGCTGAGCTGCTTTGCTAACAAGCCAGTAACAGATAAGCTTAATGTAGACATTAACATGAAGACAACAGGTTTATTTTCTACTTTCATTGGATACTCCTTAATTCAAGGCGTATTTTAGGCAAAGACATTAGGGAGAAATAGCGAGTATTTTTAAACGCTAATGTAAGAAAAACTTACAGATTGAATTGATTTAAAAACCATTGTCAGGATTCGAAAGGTGAAGGACCGAATGCGCAAGTTAGTACCGTTAAAATCAATCTACGCTTTTGTTGCGGTATCAGAAACAGGCAGCATGACAGAAGCCGCACAACTGCTTAGTGTTAGCCATTCGGCAGTCAGCCAAGCAATTAAGTCTTTGGAAAACCAAGTCAACAAACCTTTGTTCGATCGTGTTGGTCGTCAAGTTCGCCTGAATAGCGAGGGGAAAAAATACTACCGAAAGGTAGCGCCAGCGCTCGAGCAAATTGTTGATGCCACCGAAGCCTTGATTCATGACCAAAATTCCAAGCGGATAACGCTCAATATGGTCAACTCGCTTGCGTTGCACTGGTGGATCCCACGCATGTCGAGCTTGCAAGATTTCGCACCACAATTAGACGTCCGTTTGTCCAACCTTATTGGGCAGTTCAGTTTAGAGCAAGAAGGCATCGATGCCGCAGTCGTCCATGGCAGCCCACAAGAATGGCAAGATTATTATTGTGAAAAGCTCAGCGAAGACGAATTGGTGCTAGTGTGCAGTCCAGAATTACTTAAACACGCGGCAAGTCAAGACATCCAACATCTGCTTGCTACTTATCCCATCATTGAAGTAACGAATGATCGTCGCAAACACGATTGGCAAGTGTGGCAGGAAGAAACAGGCATTAAGCGTCCTAACAACAAAAAAATAGTGACGTTCAACATGTCAATTCAAGCCGTCCAAGCGACTACGCGACGCTTAGGGTTACTGGTGACACACCGCCTTTTTGTAAAAGACGACATTAAGTATGGACAATTGGTGGAATTGGGAGAGCCAATCACTAATCCCTACCAACAGTTTTACTTCGTATACCCACCGCATAAGCTCAAACATGAAGCGTTTCACCTATTAAGATCTTGGCTACGGCAGGAGTTTAGCTAAATCAAATGCAATCTATTGAGTAACCTATAGGCGTTATGAAATTTATTCGTTTCCTAAGTGAATAGATTAATGTAGGAATTGGTATAAAGTAAAAGAAGTACTTTTGAAATCCAAGGATGGCTTTATGAGGTTGTATCATGTCTTATTAAGTGGCGTTTTTCTCATTGTGCCAATGACAAGCTCCGCAGAACGCGTAGTCAGTGCGAATGACCCTGATTTAAAAACGTTTATTATTGGCGGCCAACAAGCCACTGCCAATCAACTCCCTTTCTTTGCTCGCCTGATATTACACCGCACTGGCTCGAGTCAGTTCGCCAACATCTGTGGTGGTACCATCGTCAATGATAGATACATCATGACCGCTGCACACTGTGTAGAGTCCGATGTGTTTACCGATGGTTGGACAATCGATGATCTTCGAGTTTTAGTCAAAAACCCAACCATGAATGATGTGTTTGTTGAAGAATTCAAAGACGTCCGCTCGATCACCATTCACCCCAATTATAACGCAAGCAATTTATGGATTAACGACATTGCAATCTTAGAGCTTACCCGACCAATTACAGACAATGTCCAATCCATTACTTTGCCACAAGATTTTGGTGACTACAGCAATCGTTCTGTTTTCCAGATCTTTGGTCTTGGTCAAACCTCAACCAATGACGCAACGGGTCCCAATTATTTGCGCTGGGCAGAAATTCAGCCTCTCACCGATTCACAATGTGCCTCGCTTGTGTCGGGCTTTAACTCGCAAGAGAGCATGTGTGCAAACGGTTTCCCTAACCAAACTTACACTGGGATATGTAGCGGCGACTCTGGCGGCCCACTGACCTATCAAGATAGTAGCGGTGAATACCGACAAATCGGCATTGTCAGCTATGGTTCATCGGTCTGTGAGTCCCCTGCCATTCCAAGCGTGTTTACTGAAGTGCTCAATTACACCCCTTGGATAGAAGCCCAAACCAGTGCTGGGGCGAAGACAAATTACGACGCTGCTTTAGCGGCAAGGGAAGATTATCACAGTCAAGGCGACTCTGGGTTTGACCCAGAAGACACCACCAGCAATGACTTCGGTGATAATGGCAGTGATGGTGGCTCTGTCGGTTTTGGCCTACTGACGCTTGGCAGCTTATTCGTATGGTTACGTCGCCGCCAGCCCTTGTAGCACGTAGCTTCACCCATAGTTACACTTTGTAGAATAAAAACTCTAAAAGTGCGTATATTCCAGTTCATTTGATGCCGATAATCCTGTTATTATCGGCTACCCAACTATTTTCAGATCAAACTAATGAATAATGCCGCATCGAGTCGCCATATGAGTGCGATGCTGTTCCTGACTCTCGGCGTCACGTTGTCCATCTTTGCTGGTTTTGCCCTCTCGCAAATGTTTGTTATCCAGAAAGATGCGTTTCAGCTTATCTCTGTTGTCAGTTCCGTGATGATCGTCAGCTGCTTGCGCTATCAATGGCGTGCACTGCCTGCCATTATTCTGAGTTTATTGGCTTACTATATCGGAACGGGACGTAGTCTAGAACATGCCTTACTCTACGCTCTCACCGTCCCTCTATTGCCTTTTGTTTTTTCGAGTTTGTTCCACTACCTCAATAACCGCTCACTTCATCAACCAGCCGCACAACGGATCAGTTTATTTTTTGTCATCGTAGGCTGCTTGTTCCCGTTCGCAAATACCATAAAAATGATGCTGGTGAATACCTTCGTTGACGGGCGCTTTTTGAGTGCTGACTTTTTGTTTTACGCTACACTTGGCAACTACTTGACCCAATTACTCGTCACCCCGATTTTGTATGTAATGGTCAGCCTTATTACCGATACAGACACTCAATCTTATCTCGCACTCGATAAAAGGCTTAGGGTGTCCAACTCTCGCTGCCGGGAGTATTTAGCTTGGTTGGCAAGCTGCGTCATTTTATTTATTGCCGCCGCTCTTTCTTCATCCTCATTTATGCTCAACTCGTTAAGCTTCTTTGCGGTTTTACTGGTCGTAATTGGATTAGCCAAACACGGATTAATTCGACCGCTGTTTGTGGGCTCTCCATTCATTCTGTTGGTGATTCATGACGGCATCAGTCACTACAATGCCGACCGAATTTATGCTGACCAGTTTTATGGTCTGCTTGTCATCATTGCAGTATTGACCACGCTCGCGTATTTGTTAGGCGGTTACTCAGTGAAGCTCTTCGAGATGACTCAACGACAAATCCGCTCAGAAAGGATTGACCCGTATACAGGCCTGTCGAACATCGCTCAATTAAAAGAAGACATTAGCCATCAGTCTTATTCATTGCTGATTTATCTCGACCTAACACCAACGTTGTCGATGCTGACGGACTTAGGTCATGAGGGGAAATCACAACTCATCATGCAATTAAGCGAGTTTTTATATTCGCGAAATGAAAGCATCAATCGTTGCTATCGTCCGCCTTTTTCCACAGGGTTGCTGAGTTTCACTCACTATTCCGATGTTGCAGAACAAGAGCTTCAAGAAGTCGTGGAATATTTAGAGAGCTTCCAGTTTTACTGGCGTGGAACGTCTGTCGCCTTGGTCTCGCCAACCGTTTATTGCTCGGTCGTTAACCAAGGGCAAGATATTGAAAAGGTCGTATCAATTCTGTGCGATCAACCACCACAGAGCGGCAGCAGCATTCATTGGGTCAACGTGCAATCTTTTGAAATGGACCGCGTCGACAAGTTGAACCACATTCAGCAAGTGTTTAAACGAGAACAGTTCGAACTGTTCTGCCAACCATACATGCGACTTTCAGGCCCCGAAGAGAGTAAACAAAGTTTTGAAGTGCTGCTTCGCCTAAAAGAGCAAGATGGAAAAGTACTGCCACCTTCAGCATTTTTTCCTTTGATCAATCAATTCGGATTAGAAATCAAACTCGATCATTGGGTGATTCTGAATACCTTCCGTATGCTGAGCGACAAAGTCAAAAACTGGGATACGATCGGACATTGTGCGATTAACCTTACGGCAAAAACGCTGAGCGCGGAAAACCTTGCTTCTCGTATCATTGAGAGTGCAAACAGCTTCGATATTCCTTTAGATAAGATTTGTTTTGAGATCACCGAATCGTCAGCGTTGATCAATGAACAACAAGCTATCGAGACCTTGAATCTTTTACGTAAACTCGGTTGTAAAATCGCAATTGATGACTTTGGCACCGGTTACGCAAGCTTTGCTTACTTGCGTCGTCTACCGCTGGATATCTTGAAGATCGAGGGAGCATTCGTTCGTGAAATCACAGAGAGCGAGACCGATCGTTTGATCGTCAGTTCGATTGCGACTGTAGCTAAAGAGATGCACTTAGAAACCGTCGCTGAATTTGTCGAAACTCCCGCACACAGCCTGATTCTACGAGACTTAGGCATCGACTTCGCACAAGGGTATGGTGTCGCGAAGCCCTTACCTATGAATGCTTATTTGAATACATTGTTTGAAATCGAAGAACAGAGACAACACCTTACAAGGTCGGAAGCGGTCACATTATGACGCTTCACGCTATCAGATTTCGTCTATAAGATTTTGCGCTTTAAGCGAGAGTTAATGATATCTTCAATCAGCTTTTGCTCTTTCTTCGATTTTTCGTAGTTCTGCTTGCTGCGCCAGCGTTCGAGGACTTTGTCTAACCCTTGAACTCGAGCATGTTTGTGTTCAAGATGCTTTTGTACCGAAGCACACTCAGCCTGCATTACCGCTTGTTCTTGCTCATGGTGACGCAACATCTTTTGTAGCATCTGGTCGACACGATTTAAGTTCATCAAGGTGGCACTATTGAGCACTGGCGTTGTCAACGCCGATTGTCCCGCATGAACTTTAAGAGCGGAAAGCTGTTCTAACTGAACGGCAAGATGAGAGTGACGCTGACGCATCACATCTAATTGCTGCCCTACTCTATCCCGTTGCTTTTCTTCCATTTGGCGCAACTTGCCGACGGCTTTTAGCTTTGACTCCATTTGCTACCTCATTGCTGCTCACTTTGGAACATTTGTGCCAATGCGGTCAAACTGGTTGGGTAATCGATAGACTCATTTGCCGACTGCTGTAAGTACGCTCTAAGATGCGGATACATAGAAACCGACTGATCCAGTTCCGGATCTTGTCCTGGTTGATATCCGCCAAGTGGCAAGAGTTCTTTAACTTGAAGATAATTGGAGTACATTTGACGGAAGTTGTTCGCTATCGTGCTGTGCGCTTCATGGGTACAGGCGTTCATGCAGCGGCTTATCGATGCGTTAATGTCGATCGCTGGATAATGCCCTTGTTCTGCGAGTTGACGTGAAAGCACCACATGCCCATCAAGAATCGCACGTGCGGAATCCACAACAGGATCTTGTTGGTCATCCCCTTCCGCCAATACCGTATAAATCGCCGTCAAACTACCATGTGGATTTTCACTGTTACCTGCACGTTCCAACAGCTGTGGTAACACGCTGAACACTGAAGGCGGATAACCACGTGACGCTGGCGGCTCCCCTAAAGACAGCGCTATCTCACGCTGCGCCATTGCATAACGTGTTAAAGAATCCATCAGTAACAACACGTCTTTACCTTGGTCACGGAAATACTCCGCCACACGGTGACAAAGCAGAGTCGCGCGCAAACGCATCAAAGGGGATTCATCGGCTGGCGCGGCGATAATGACCGCTTTCTGACGGGCCTCTGGTGTTAAGTTACGTTCGATGAACTCTCGAACCTCTCGACCACGTTCGCCAATTAAGCCGACAACAATAACATCAGCTTCGGTGTTTTGAGTGATCATCCCCATCAAGACACTTTTACCGACACCACTGCCCGCCATTAAACCAATACGCTGCCCTTTGCCAACGGTTAATAAACCATTAATGGCACGAACACCAACATCCAGCGGGGTATCGACAGGGCGTCGCTTAAGTGGGTTAATCGGTTTTGGTTCAAGTGAAACACGATCTCCCCCTTTAAGCGGCGCACCATCATCGAAAGGTTCACCTAGACCATTCACTACTCGACCAAGCCATTGTAAGCTGAGTTGAACGGTACTATCGCCATCCAGCGGGATCACTTTTGCTCCCGCAAACAAACCACCTAGACGACGAATCGGCATCAAGTAAGCAACTGTATGATCAAAGCCGACGACTTGCGCTTCAATCATGTCGCCTTCTGCGGTTTCCACTAAGCAGCGTTGTTCAAGCTTGAATCGACAACCCACGGCTTGCAGCATTAAGCCGTTAACTTTGATTAGTCGCCCTGTCACTCGTGCAACCGGAATCGAATCGAGCGATGCGAGTGCATCACTCAAGCGTTCGTTCAACAACTCGTGGCTGGAAGTACTACTCATGTGCAGCATCAACCTGTGGCAATACGGCTTCATCCAGCAAGTGTTGTTTCACGTTATCCATACAAGCTTGTAAGCGAGAGTCACAGCTCGCATCGGCTTCTGCATCCTCAGTCACTAACTGACACCCACCAACGGGTAACTCCGCGTTTGCGACAAGCTTCCAAGCGGTTGGCAAGTCAGCATTGATTTGCGTGATTCGCTCTAGGTCTTGTGGATTCAGATGTACAATCACGCTTTCTGCTTTGCCCGGCATAGCGGATAAGGTTTCATCCACCAAAGCCAAAATCTGTTGTGGCATCAGAGTCAGTTCAGCACGAATAACTTGCTGTGCGACCTTCTGCACTAATTCACAGATCATATGGCGTTGCTGTTGTTCCTTATCGCTTTGCCAACGAGATAATGCTTGGAACAACTCATGAACGGGTTTTGCCGCTTCCACAAAACCTTGCTTGCCAGATTGCTCTCCAGACACAAATCCTTTTTGAAAGCCTTCTTTTTGGCCATCAAGCAGACCTTGTTGCTTGCCTTGCTCAATACCTTGGCGAATGCCCTCGTCATGCCCTTGCTGCAAACCTTGCTGAAACCCCGCTTCCAACTGTTGTTGAACGTCGGCTTGAGTATCTTGCCAGCCTTGGTTCTCCATCGCGAAATCGTCTTCGATGTTCACAGGTTGCGCCAAAGGAGGAAAACGATGTAAGCGGTATCCACTTGGTGGTAATCGCATGGTGTTATTTGCTTTTTCTGCCATGGTCTTACTCCACTGTTGGCTCTTCGTAGAGTAGCAGTTGAATTTCACCCGCTTCATCCAACTCGCGCACCATCTGCATAATATCCTGACGCGCGCGCTGTACTCGGCTCAACACGACGGCTCCACGCAGTTCCATATCGTCTTCCAACGCTTTCACCATACGTTGCGGCATAGAACGCTTGATCGCCTGTTGCAGTAGGATATCGGCACCTTTCAATGCCACCGCCCACAGTTCCAATGGGATCTGTTGCACCAACGCATCCATGGTTTCTTCGCGCTGACGGCCCAGCACCAT
This sequence comes from Vibrio hyugaensis, assembly GCF_002906655.1. Taxonomy (NCBI): domain Bacteria; kingdom Pseudomonadati; phylum Pseudomonadota; class Gammaproteobacteria; order Vibrionales; family Vibrionaceae; genus Vibrio; species Vibrio hyugaensis. Next base: position 1,896,540 of record NZ_CP025795.1, read on the forward strand.
GAAATCAAACATATTCTCTTCGATTTCGTTTACCACATTCTCGTCATGCAACTTAAGCATTTCCATCAAGGACGCGCGGTCGCCTTCAAATCGGTTAATGATGTCGGCAGCTTGTTTCACGCCCGACAACGGGGTGCTTTGGCTTGCAGACACTTTCTCGATACAACGTTCCACCAATTCGTGCAAATCGTTCGCAACCTGATGGTCAATATCTTGCAACTGAGCAATACGGAACACGATTTCATCATGGTAATCCTGCGGCAGATGCTTCAAAACAGCCGACGAACTGTCTGCTGGTAAATACGCCAAGAAAATCGCCTGCATTTGCGGGTGTTCGTTAACAATGAATCGCGCTAATGTCTCGGCCTCTACCCATTGTAAGCGCTGCATGTTGTTGCGAATTTCATCGCCATACAGGTTGTTCAGCAGACCTTTTGCCAAATCGTTACCTAAAGCTTTGCGTAAAGTGTTCGACAAGTATTCTTTCGATGCGCCACGAATGCCGCTGTGCTCGCGAAAATCTTCAAAAAAATGCTGAATCACACCGCGAGCAGAATCACTTTTGATGCCATTTAACTTTGCCATCGCACGTGTCACTCGCTGGGTCTCATCACGGCTGAAATGCTGCAACACTTTTGCTGCGGCATCCTCGCCCATGCCCAGCAGCACGAGCGCGGTTTGTTCTACATAACTAAGCGTCTGCTTTGACGTTGACTGAGCTGTGTTCATTGATGTTTACCCATTGTTTCAGAATTTCGGCTACACGCTCAGGCTCTTCATTAGCAATAAGCTGTAGGTGTTTCAATTGGATTTCTAGTGGAGAGCCGGCTGGCGGTAACATGTCGCTGTTGACGTCCAAACCAGAGGAGACGGCAATCCCTTTCTCGGACAGTCGGCGATTCAATACTTCTTCACGTTCACGCTCTTCACGCGTTTGCAGATTGTCGTATTGCGGCTCTTCCTGTGGTTCAGCAAACTCCAGTTCCTGTGACGGTTTATCAGCTCCAGTTAAGTGCATGATCAAAGGACGAAGCACAAAAAAGATCATCGCTAATCCCAACATCCCACCAATCACATAACGCAAGGGTTGCTGTACGGTTGGGTCTTGCCACCAAGGCAGTGCTGGCGGCGCATCAATCTCGATTGGTGTGAAGTTGAAGCTCATCAAACTCAAACTGTCGCCACGAGTCGCAGAAATGCCGACAGCGTCCATGATCATTGTTGAGATTTGGGACTTGTCCGCTTCGCTCCATGCCACACCATCTGGTGATGCTTGTGAATTCAAGAGGACTGACACACTTAGCTTGTCAATTTGCCCCTGCTGATATTGAGTACGACGAACACTGCTGCCAACCGCATATTGACGATTGATCTCTGAGCGCGCGTTAGTGTTTTGGCTATCGTTAGTTGGCGTTTCACCCGTAACCGGAGGTTGATTGCTTAGTGAGCCAGGGATGCCCAAAGCAATTTGATCAATTGAGTTATTTTGAATGGTGTGTTCATTGCGAACCACTGGCGCATTATCGAGGATCTCTTGCGTCTCTTCGACTTGACTAAAGTCCATATCGGCTGCAACTTGCACGCGGAAGTTACTTGGGCCAACAATCGGCGTTAGCATGTCTGAAGCACGCTGGATGATTTGCTTCTCGACACTCTTTTGGTATTCAAGGTATTTAGCGTTAACTTTACCCGCTTCTGCAGAGGCAACGTCTGCACTCAATAGTCGGCCATATTGGTCAATCACCGAGACAAATTCTGCCTTCATTGCCGTCACACTACCCACCACCAAATTGATGATGGCTTCCACTTGTTCTGGCTTGAGATCTTCACCTGGTTTCAGTTCTAACATAACTGATGCAGAAGGGTTTTCTGTATTCTGGCGGACAAACAAGGTTTGACGAGGAATCGCTAAGTGCACACGCGCATTCGCGACTGCATTAAGCGACATGATAGTGCGTACTAACTCACCCTCTAAACCATGACGATAACGCGCTGTTTCCATAAACTGACTGGTGCCAAGAGAGCTGTCTTCTTTTAGCGAATCTAAACCCGTAGGCAGTTTCGCTTTAACACCTTTTGATGCCAACAACATGCGGATACGAGCGACTTCACCTTCTGGCACTAATACTTGTCCATTTTGCTCTTGCATGCGGTAGCTGATGCCTTCGCTTTCCAGTACCGACACAATCTCACCGATATCAAAGCGCTCTTGCTGGCTGTAAAGCGGACGGAAACTTTGGGAAGAGCTCCATAACGCGACCACGATAATCGCAGCAACAATCGCGGCTAAAACCGCAGACAACACCAGATTGCGTTGGCTGCTAGACCACAACTGTTTGATTTTATTTGTGACATCATCCATCCCATTATTTGATGAAAGCGTCTGTGTCGTGCCGGAATGCATCGCAGAATTTCCGGCCACTTGAGTGGTAAGTTCTGACATGGATTACACCGGCATCTTCATTATATCTTCAAACGACATCACTACTTTGTTGCGCACTTGCATCAAAGCATTGAAAGAGAGACTCGCCTTCTGACTGGCGACCATTGCCCCTACTAAATCATCACTTTTACCCGTCTCAACGGCTGTCATTTTTTGACTGGCGACCGATTGGTGTTGGTTAACCGTGTCCAAAACGCTGGTCATTGCTTGCGAGAAAGACAATGGTGCATTCAAAGATTGCTGATCCAAAGGGTTAGCACTCACTACAAATTCTGGCGGCTGAACATGCGTTCGCATCGCCTCCATTTTCGACAGCATTAATTGCTCTGCTGAGACCGCATTGGTAGGTTGACTTGCCATCTACATTTCTCCTTTTAGGCAGCCGAGCCAAGCGCCGACTGTAAATCAATACCGTGTTCGCGCATTGCTGCAAGCTTGTAACGTAACGCTCGGGTAGACACACCCAAGGCATTTGCGGTTTTGGTTCGGTTTCCACCAAACTGACGTAATTTATCGAGGATGAACTGGAACTCAGCTTGCTTCTTCGCTTCAACATGACCAAAACTTGAGGTTGGCTCTGTGCAAGGGACTGGCGTCAGCAATTCAATTGGTAGCATCAGATCATGCGCAGTGATGTAATCACCGTGACGCATGACCAAAGCGCGTTGAATGACGTTTTCGAGTTCACGAATATTGCCCGGCCAGTGATATTGGCTTAGGGCAGCAATCGCATCTTGAGAAAGGTGACAGCGACTGCCATCTTGATATTTCCCAATAAAGAATTGGCTGATCGGTAAAATATCTTCTTTGCGTTCACGAAGCGGTGGCCAGTGCAGAGGCAAAACATCTAAGCGGTAGTAGAGATCTTCGCGGAACGTGCCTTTCTGCACTTCTTCACGCAAGTCTTTGTTGGTCGCAGCAATCACTCGAATATCGAGTTGAATGGCTTTGTGGCTACCAACACGTTCCACTTCACGCTCTTGTAATACACGTAACAACTTCGCCTGTACCGCAGGTGACATCTCACCAATCTCATCTAATAAAATAGTGCCACCGTTGGCTTCTTCAAACTTACCGCTTTGGGAATTGGTCGCCCCCGTAAACGCCCCTTTAACGTGGCCAAACAGCACGGCTTCCAGCATGGATTCCGGAATCGCAGCACAGTTCACCGCAATAAAAGGCCCATCAAGACGAGAAGATTGCTCATGGACATAACGAGCCAGCACTTCTTTACCCGTTCCCGACTCGCCAGTGATCAATACACTGGCGTTGGTGCAAGCTGCACGATGAGCCAGTTGTAAAACTTGTTTACTGCGCCATGACTCTGCAACAATGTTCGCCAAAGGTTTACCCAGAGCCTCAACACGCTTAAGCAAATTGAGTAACTGATTGGTCTCAAAAGGACGAAGCAAGTAATCGGTCGCACCGGACTTCATAGTCTCTGCGGCCAAAATACCTTGGTCTTGATCTACAATCGCAATCACGACACCCGAATTACGCTGTTTCTGATGACAAGCAACAAACTCGCGTACACACATATCCGGCAAGGTTGAGCTCACTAAGGTGATGCTCGCTCGCTCTTCCAGCAATGCACTTCGCCCAGTACGACTGTGCCTAGCGGTATACCCTGCGCTCCCCAGTACATCCAGTACATCCAGTACCGGCTGAGCAAGACGTTCATTTGGCTCAACCAACAAAATATCCGTTTTCGTCATCATTGAACCTTTACCTTCTCTTGTTGGGGTTGTTGTTTTACTTCTGAGTTGTTGTTAGCAAACTCGTTTTTGGTAATCACACGCTCGTTATCTCGAACTAAGCGCAACGTCACGCGGCGGTTCTTAGCCTGCCCTGCTTGGGTGTTATTGCTTGCAATTGGGTAGCGAGCTCCGTGCGCACGAACTTCAATCAAGTGAGGAGCAATGCCATTTGCAACGAGCTCATCTGCGACCTGTTGAGCTCGTTGGCGTGAAATCTTCAGATTAATTAATTGAGCACCAACATTGTCGGTATAACCGTCAACTAAGATTTTAGTGACGCGCTCATCAACAACAACATAACTATGCAAAGCGGCTAATGTGTTTTTTTGAGATGAGTTCAGTGCCTGTTGGCCAAACTGAAAAGGAAGAATCAGATCTCGAGCTTGAGAAAACGACAGCTTAGGTAACTGTTCTCGACATTGATTGAAAGACGCTAGTGCATGTTGGATTTGAATGGTTGGCAACGTGACACTATCTATGGCGGAAGGATTGCTTCCACTTAGTGACAGCGTAACCCAATTGCCTGATGCCATTTCAAGAATGAGCGAATCTGCACCAGTTAAGAACTCAAATCGGTGAGTAGGCTGCGCAAACGTATGCGATGCCTTTTCCTTCCTATAAAGCTCTTTATGCCACGGAGCACTCTGACTTCCTAACACAGCCTTTTCCCATTTATTGTTGTTATCTTGAACATCAGCAATAAAGAGAACTCGGTTATTTGGCTCTGCACGGAAATAAAACTTCCCCTGTGGAACAGTTGAATGCACTAAGTTGCATTCAAATTTATCACCCTTATATGACCAAGTGGAAATGTCCATAGGTATTGTGACACTTTCACCAGCCAATGTGAAATTAGTTGATGAGAGAGCAAACAAAAAAACTATTTTTAAAAATATAATTAAGCACCTTCCACCTTGGTATATCTTACATACCTCTGACTTAGATGATTTAATTAAACATGCCATTGAATTAGAAGATTCGGCATAGGTAATCATATTAATTCCCTATTCTGAAATATAAAAAATGGTCATTAAACGTTCAAAAAAGCTTAGAGAAATGCTTTAAAAAACGAACTTAACACCATAAAAACAAAGAGTTAAAAAACTCAAGCTCTAAAACTTATTCTACAACCAACGACTGCACTTGGTTGAAATAACAACGAATTAGCTCACTATTTGTTATAATTATTAATAACTGATTTATTAGTTCAAACTACCGTTTTTTAATTTTTATTAAAAGTGCCTATGCTTCGATTCAAATCAACATATGAACTAAAGTCACAATCTTTAAAGTTGAAACTAAAAGAATCTAAAAAAGTCTGTGTATGCTGTGCGCAATTAAGTTAAAACAGTTTCGTTTGTTAAGGCACGGTAAAATATAAATGGAAAGTAGAGTTAATGAGCCTATTTCTGACATCAAATTGCTTGATGTAGAACTGCTAGGCAAGCCAATTCATATCATTCGTGAAAAGCTCGAAATTTTAATTTCAGAATCTTGTACTAGCCTGACCAACGAGTTACAAAATTGGCTCAGCTCCAACAAAATTGAGGCGACCTTAACTTCGGTAGAGCTACATCGCTTCTCACCAACCTTGTTGGATAAAGACCAAACATCGAGCTATCTGCATCAAGAGGGTGGCATGGTCTTTATCCACAGTGATGCCCATACCTTAGTCAAGCTCGCCGACCGCTTTTATGGCGCAAGCAACGACCGCGCCTCGACCACGTTGACGGCCAGTGATCTTCGCCTTCAAGAACGCATCAGCCGTATCATTACCAACTGGCTTGCCCCCCAAGAGATGTGGCAAACCTGCGAGTACGAAACGCCGCGCGGAATTGGTTTGCATGCGGAGCTTGCGATCACATTCGAAGACTACCAAGGTTCCATTCATCTCAAACTCGATAGCACATTAATCCAAACCTTAATTGAGCAGCTTGAGCTTCATAGCGATGCTGATCTCTATCAACCGTTTTGTCGTTCATTGGAAACGACGCCTGTTCGCCTCAATGTCGTACTGAGCAAAAAGACCATGGCGCTCAGTGACGTAGCGGGCTTACAGCCTAACGATATTCTGCCTATCGAGCTGCTCAATACCGTACCAGTCAGCATCGGTAATCAACCTCTTTTCACTGGTCGTGTTGCAGAACAAGACGGTCAGCTTGTATTGATTTTTAACCCAGATAAGGAATCGCAGCGATGAGCGAAGCGCAAGAGAACCAAGCATTCGACGCCGATGAATTAAATTTTGACGACTTTCAGTTAGAGGACTTTGAAACGGAGCAAGCCTTCAAACCGGAGCCTGCCGCTGAGCGCGATTTAAGCTTTTTCAAAAGCATTCCCGTCACTGTGACCTTGGAAGTCGCTAGCAAAGAAATCCCATTGGGGGATTTGATGAAAGCGGGCGAAGGAACCGTGATCGAATTGGATAAACTCAATGGCGAGCCTTTAGATGTAAAAGTAAACGGGTCTCTGATGGGACAAGCGGAAGTCGTGGTCATTAACGACAAATATGGTCTTCGTCTTATTGATGTACACGACTCAGCGTTGAGCGGTGTTGGACGCTAAATTCCGGTGGGTTGCGTAATGAATTGTCTGAGTGTTTGGCAGCGTGGTTTGCCGTTGCTAGTATTGGGGTTGGTTGGCGTGCTGTTGTTTGCCTTCCCAGCCATGGCGGCAGATAACGGCTTGACCATTTTGTCGGTGTCCGATGGGGACACGCAACAAGAATACAGCGTTAAGCTCCAGATTCTGTTGCTCATGACCGCACTCAGTTTCTTACCAGCCTTTGTTTTGATGGCCACCAGCTTCACGCGAATCATTGTTGTTTTGGCGATCTTACGCCAAGCCTTGGGCCTGCAACAAAGCCCACCGAACCGCGTACTGGTTGGCATTGCATTGACACTCACTCTGCTCATCATGCGTCCGGTTTGGACTGACATCTACGATAATGCCTTCCAACCTTACGACAACGGTGAAATTACCTTGATACAGGCGTTCTCCGTTGCAGAAAAACCGGTCAGAAACTTCATGCTGGCGCAAACGCATCAAAGTTCGTTAGAGCAGATGCTACGCATTGCCAATGAACCCATCGACCAAAACGTCGAGGATATTTCTTTCGCCGTTGTACTCCCTGCGTTTGTCATCAGTGAACTGAAAACCGCCTTCCAAATTGGCTTCATGCTGTTCATTCCGTTTTTGATCATTGACCTTGTGGTCGCCAGTGTATTGATGGCAATGGGTATGATGATGCTTTCACCTCTGATCATTTCATTGCCATTTAAGTTGGTGATATTTGTTCTTGTCGATGGCTGGGCAATGACGGTTGGCACGCTTTCCGCCAGTTTCGGTTAGCAGGAGGCAATATGACACCTGAGTTAACCGTTACACTGTTTTCTGACGCAGTATGGCTGATCATTTTAATGGTAGCAGTCTTAGTCGTTCCGGGATTGATCGTCGGTCTTGGCATTGCGGTATTTCAAGCCGCAACCCAAATCAACGAACAAACCTTAAGTTTTTTGCCACGTCTACTGGTCACCCTGTTGATGGTGATTTTTGCAGGGCATTGGATGCTACGAAAAATCATGGAGCTGTTTGATTTCTTGTTCCATAACATTCCGGGAATGATCGGCTAATGGCGATCACGTTTGCGGAACTGTCTGTGATTCTCGGTCAACTTTGGTGGCCGTTTTTTCGCATCGGTGCGGTCTTTATTTCCATGCCATTCTTTGGCGATGCGTTGATTCCAGTTTGGGTCCGTAGCTTACTCGCCTTCTCTATCGTGGTGATCACCGCACCACTGATGCCACCCATGCCAGCAGTCGAACTGTTTTCTATGACTTCCTTGTTCCTTGCATTCGAACAAGCGATATGGGGGCTGATGTTTGGCCTTATTCTGCACATGCTATTCAATGTTTTTACCATGCTTGGTCAAATCGTTTCTTTGCAAATGGGCTTAGGCATGGCAATGATGAATGACCCGGTCAACGGCCTTTCCGTGGCAATTCTTGGTCGTATGTTCTTAATCTTCTCGACCTTATTATTTCTTGCTCTGGAGGGGCACTTGTTGGTTATCGACATCGTCATACAAAGCTTTGTCGTCTGGCCCGTTGGCTCTGGGTTAACCGCACTCTCGCTGAAAGGCGTGGTCAGTATTTTCGGCTGGATGTTCGCTTCTTCACTTGCTTTGGCTCTACCTGCCATTGTATCCATGCTGCTTGCAAACATTAGCTTTGGTGTGATGAATCGCGCCGCGCCTTCATTAAACGTTTACGCTCTGGGCTTCCCTATGACTATGCTGCTAGGTTTGTTCAGCGTCTTGATATCCGTTTCTGGTGTCCCTAGCCGTTACACCGCATTAGTGCATGACACCATTCGCCACTTGAATAACTTTATGTTGGGGGGCGCATGAACGATCAGTCATCACAAGACAAAACCGAAAAAGCCTCCCCCCAGAAAGTCAAAAAAGCTCGCCAGGAAGGACAAATTCCTCGTGCAAAAGAATTCACCACCGCCGTGATTTTCTTAGCGGTCGCCTTGTACTTTTACTCTCAGCTCAGCAGTATTTGGGAAAGCATGACAGGTATATTCCGTTACAACATGGCCTTAACCCGTGCTGATTTAGACAATCCAAAACAAATGGTAGAGCAACTTGGGCAGAGTTTGGCGGTCATCATTGAAATGCTATTGCCCCTCTTCACAGTCATCATTATCGTGACATTTGGCAGCAGCATGATCTTGGGAGGTTGGATGTTCCGACCAGCCAATGTGTTACCAAAGCTCTCCAAACTCAATCCTATTTCGGGCATCAAACGTATTTTCTCAACCCGCTCAGTTGTAGAACTGGTGAAATCGACATTCAAGGTCGCGGTCATCTTTGGCATTCTCTATGGCTACTTAGATAATCACCTCCAGCCTTTACTTGGTATGCAAAATTTGCCGCTTAGCCAAGGCTTTTCAATGGTCATGTCGATACTGTTTGAAGGCTTATTATTGATGGGGTTTGCCTTACTTCTGTTTGGTGTGATTGATATTCCCTACCAACGTTGGGAGCACCTAAAAGAACTGCGCATGACGAAGCAGGAGCTCAAAGAAGAGTTCAAAAATAACGAAGGCCGCCCAGAGGTCAAACAGCGTATTCGTCAGATTCAACAACAGTTCGCGCGACGTAAAATCGACAAGATGGTGCCCACTGCAGATGTGATCATCACCAACCCAACCCACTACGCAGTCGCATTGAAATACGAACCTTCACTTTCAGACGCCCCATTTGTGGTCGCAAAAGGCGTCGATGAAACGGCCATGCACATCCAACGCATCGCACGCGAGAACAAAGTCGAGATCATCAACTCGCCGCCACTGACTCGTTCGATTTATCACACAACCGCGATTGAGCAAGCTATTCCGAGCCAGCTATTTATCGCCGTTGCACACATTCTTACGTATGTTTTGCAATTGAAAGCCTTTCGTAAAGGCGACGGACAAGCGCCGACGCCTTTGCCTCATTTTTCAATTCCAAAGCATTTGCAGCACTGATTAACCCGCGTTTACCCAAGGACACGAAAGTATGCTTAACCGGTTAAAACAACTTCAATCCTCCACCAAAGGCTACATTGGTATTCCAATCGTCTTGTTGATGGTGTTGGCAATGGTCATATTGCCGCTACCGCCACTATTGTTGGATGCGCTGTTTACCTTCAATATTGTCTTAGCGATCTTGGTATTGCTGGTCAGCACCACGGCGAAGCGACCGCTCGACTTTTCGATTTTTCCAACCATTCTTTTGGTCGCCACGCTACTTCGCCTTACGTTAAACGTCGCATCTACCCGTATCGTCTTGTTAGAAGGCCATAACGGCAGTGATGCCGCAGGTAAAGTCATCCAAGCCTTTGGTGAAGTGGTGATCGGCGGAAACTACGTAGTCGGTATGGTGGTGTTCATCATTTTGATGATCATAAACTTTGTCGTGATCACCAAAGGTGGTGAGCGTATTTCCGAAGTATCGGCACGTTTTACCTTGGATGCTCTTCCGGGTAAACAGATGGCCATCGATGCCGATTTAAACGCTGGCTTGATTGACCAAGAAACCGCCCGTCAACGTCGTAAAGAAGTGGCAAACGAAGCCGACTTCCACGGTTCTATGGATGGTGCGTCTAAATTTGTTCGTGGTGATGCGGTCGCAGGTTTGCTGATCTTGTTCATCAACATCATTGGTGGTATCAGCATTGGTGTGTTCGAACACGGTTTACCAGCATCAGAAGCCTTTAAGACTTACGCACTGCTAACCATCGGTGACGGCTTAGTTGCACAGATCCCATCGCTATTACTGGCAACCGCAGCCGCCATTATCGTTACTCGCATTAACGACAGCGATAACGGCATGTCGGAAACCATGCACAAGCAGCTTCTAGCAACACCTGCTACTCTATTCACCGTTGCGGTAATCATGACCGTGATTGGTTTAGTTCCGGGAATGCCTCACCTCGCCTTCTTCACCTTTGCTGCCGTATTGGCGTTTGCAGGCTGGCGACAAAGCAAACAACCGGTTCAAGACCCACAAATAGAACAAGTCGAAGCCCTTTCTCAAGCGATGCAGGAAGAAGAAGCCGCACTGACTTGGGATGATATTCCACACGTCCATACCCTATCTTTGGCGCTCGGTTACCGTTTGGTGCACTTGGTAAACAAAGAACAAGGCGCCCCTTTGGCACAGCGTATTCGCGGTGTACGCCGAAACCTGTCTGAGCAAGTGGGTTTTCTGCTACCAGAAGTTCGTATCCGCGACAACCTCAGCCTAAAACCAAACCAGTACACCATCGCGCTAAATGGCGAAGTAATTGAGCAAGGCTTGATTGAGCCAGAACGTTTAATGGCGATCGCCGTGGGGGAAACCTACGGTGAAGTCGACGGTATTTTGGGCAGCGACCCTGCCTACCAACTGCCTGCAGTTTGGATTGAACATCAAGATAAAGCCAAAGCACTGAATATGGGTTATCAAGTCGTTGACGATGGTACTGTCATCGCCACGCACATCAGCAAAATCATGAAAACCAATTTGGCTGAATTGTTTACCCATGACGATGTTGAAGCTATGACTCAACGACTCACGGCACAAGCACCTAAATTAGCCGAGGCCTTAGCCGCTGCACTGACCCCAGCACAGCAGCTTAAGGTTTACCGTCAGCTTCTGCTTGATCAAGTGCCTCTAAAGGACATTCGTACCATTGCTAACACCATGTTGGAGTCTTCTGAGAACACTAAAGACCCAATTTTACTCGCGGCAGATGTACGCTGCGCACTAAAACGTACCTTGGTGAACTTGGTCGCAGGACAAAAGAACGAGCTCAATGTCTATGCGCTTTCAGACGAGTTAGAGCAAATGTTGATGACCTCTCTGCAACAAGCACAAGCTGCGGGCACCGTGATGCTAGACAGTTTCCCGATAGAACCGAACATTCTTGGTCAGTTCCAACAAAACTTGCCTTTAATTCGTCAACAACTCAAGCAACAGGGCTTACCACCAATCTTATTAGTGATGCCTCAGTTACGCCCATTGTTGGCTCGTTATGCTCGTACCTTTACTCAAGGACTCGCGGTATTGTCCTACAATGAAATCCCAGAAAATAAACAGATCAACGTGGTAGGAAACCTTGGTTAATCTCATATCAACGAAAGCGATGTACGATTATTTATGTGGCCTTGCGCTGCAACACATTGTCACGGACGACGACCAACTGGTGTTTGATGCACTCAAGCACAACGACATTCAACACGCCTGTCAGGCCATCCGTGAAACTAAAACTGGCGAGGTGGAATACCAACACCTTACGTTGCGCTTTGGCCTACGCGGCGAGCAGAGTGTCTATCAGTTTCAGTTATCAGAGCAAATGCAATATTGCTTAGATCTGTACAGCTTGTACTTAGCTCTAAGACAGACTCAATTCCAACTCGAAACGTTTCACCCTGATTTAATCAGCAATGTGGTGGTTCCCATCCGCATTGATGCCCTGCTCTGGCAGTCTGGTGCGCACTTCTTGAATCAGATGATTCTGTTCCATAATGCGGCCTTTCAACATGTTATCCCTTCCCTTCAAGCCGATGAGACCTTATGTCTGCACGATAGAGTGACTCCTTTGGTAGAACAATTGAAAGAGAACGCCTTTGCCTTATGGTTTGAAGTCTCGACACATCAAACACACTTCGAGCGCATCACCGAATTTGACCCTGATATGATCAAACTGTCCGTGACGATGGAAAACAAACAAGAGCAACATGCATTTCTACCCATTGCGCGATTTTTAAGGGGTAACCACATTTCTTGGGTTGCCGGGAGAGTCGCAAGTCAAAGTGAACTCAACCGCTATCGATTACTTGGTGCGAGTTATTACTTCGGCTATTTCAGTGATATTCCCACCTCATTGTCGTTTAAATCGTTTGATGATGAATAAACCACCCAAAAGCAAAAGGGCGAATTCCGAGACAAGAATTCGCCCTTTTTTCTGTCTAATTAACCTTAAACAGTCAATATTCTGGAATGTAAGTCACTAAAAACCATCAAATTAGCGCTTTTCGATAAAATTTTTAAATTTCCAATTAATCATTAAAACGAATCGACCGCCTCTAGTTAGTGAGCAAGGGAGAATCCCGAAGCCTGAAAGAATAGTGAAAAACTAAGGAGACCAAGATGGCTTTATCTATGCATACTAACTTCGCATCGCTTGTAACTCAGAACACGCTGAACAATACAAGTAACCTACTTAACACGTCTATGGAACGTTTGAGCACGGGTTACCGTATCAACTCAGCAGCAGACGATGCAGCAGGTCTACAAATTGCTACCCGTCTTGAGTCTCAAACTCGCGGCATGAGCGTTGCAATGCGTAACTCGCAAGACGGCATTTCAATGATGCAAACTGCGGAAGGCGCGATGGATGAAATGACAAACATCGTATACCGCATGAACGACCTAGCAACACAGGCTTCGAACGGTTCTGTATCGGCAAACGACCGCACGGCACTAAACGAGGAATACCAGCAGCTAGGTGAAGAGCTCGCGAACATCATGGACTCAACGAGTTTTGGTGGTAACAAGCTTCTACAAGATGCTGGTACATTTGGTGCAGCAGCTGTTAACTTCCAAATTGGTACTCAAGCAGGCGAACAACTTGAAGTTGACGTATCAACGCAAGTGCAAGCAATCAACGCTTCAATCGGCACATCTGGTGCACTAGCAGTTGGCGACCTAACATCTGAAGCAAATGCTCAAACTGCAATGACAGCACTGACTGGCGCGACCGGTGATGCAGGTCTTCTAGGTCAAATCGGTACTGCACGTTCAGCATTAGGTGCGAACATCAACCGTCTTGAGCACACGATGACAAACCTAGGCAACATGGTTGAAAATACGTCAGCTGCGAAAGGCCGTATCACTGACGCTGATTTTGCCGTTGAATCTTCAAACATGACGAAGAACCAAATGCTAATGCAAGCAGGCACAACGGTTCTTTCTCAAACGAACCAATTGCCAGGTATGGCAATGTCGCTACTTCGTTAATCAACGATTAAGCTCAGTAGCCCCCAATAAGGCTGTTGATTTAATCCGTCCGAAAGTCAAACCTCCCAGTATTTGGGAGGTTTTTTTTGTTCTTAATGATGCCAAACACTTAGCGACGAATATAGATACCGCTAGCATCACGGGTTTGGTTCGCAGTTGGGACACGAAAACCCGCTTTGAGCATGGTGTTATGTAGCACCTTATTAAACAGCTCCAATTCAGCCGATTCAACACCACGGTCACGTTGGTAGCTTTTTAACTCAGGGAAACGAGAAACCGCTTCAATACGGATGCTTGCCAACTCCTCGGCATTAATGTTCTGTTTACTGCGCAGTTTGGTTCCAATAAATGCCTCGTAAGCACGTGCACACTTCATCAGTCGTAAAACAAATTCATTCATTACTGTCGTTCTTTTAATTTTTAATTGGGGGAAATAGCCAGACGTAAGCAACCACAAAAATTGCAGGGGCATAAGATAACAAAACTTCACCTTCCGACAGGGTCAGAAAAATCTGAATCCTTTAGCAGTAAACACCGAAATCTGCTCACTATGCGTACAGCAGCATAGCAAGTCATTCCTCTCCTATTTAATTAAATCATTTGCTTATTCTGGTCGCCTTTTCTCTTTGGGAAACCCCGGGAATTACCAAGGGGAAAGCGGAACCATCAAGGTGGAAAAAGCGCTTCCTCTCAAATAGCAAAAACCACTGCAAGATACTGTTATATATAAAAATAAATAACAGGCACGCATCTTGCGATTGTTCATTTATTACTGGCACAAGACGCCAAATACAGATGAGAGAGGGAGCGACCTCATGAGTTCATTAGATCCAATCACCATGGCAACCCAGTTCGCCACGTTAGATGTTCAGCCATTTCAACAACGCTACCAGTTTCAAGCGGATAAATACCAAGCTCAACTGACAGCACTAGGAAAAGTAGAAAGCGCGCTGCGTGATTTCCGCACAGCCGTCAATGAGATGAACAGCAGTACCAGTAGCATAATCAAGAACACGGCGACGCTCTCTCAAGATGGGTACTTCTCGGCTAACGCCGATGCCAACGCCATGTCGGGCAACTACCAAATTTTCGTTGAGCAAGTCGCGACCTCACATCAGCTCTCTACAGGCATGCCAGCAAATTTGGATGCCACAACAGAAATACCGACCACAGGCACATTGGAATTCACCATTGATGGCGAAACCATGACGTTGGATCTATCAACTGTTGATACCGATGGGGATGGCAAAGCAACCGTGACTGATTTGGTCAGTGCTATCAATAACAATGCTGACAATCCCGGTGTCAACGCCACATTAGTGCGCTCAAACGGTCAAACGCATTTCATGTTGTCGAGCACTGAAACAGGCGTTACGAACACCATCAATGTAAACGCCTCTGGCACGGGGCAAGCTTGGTTTGAAGATGCCTTTACCAACACAACTGAAATCAGTAAACCACAAGATGCCGTGATTTGGCTCGGCGCGGAAGGCACTGGACTTCAGTTGACTAACGCAAGTAACACCTTTGAAGGCGTGATTGATGGCGTCGACATCACGGTCACGAAAGCACAAACCTCAGGTGAAGCGGCAGTAGGGCTGGGGATTGGCGCTGACAGCGAAGGCACAAAAGAACAACTCAATAAGTTTGTTGAAGCCTACAACTCTCTGGTTTCGACGCTTGATGAATACACTCAAATCGGCGGTGAAGACAAAGCTCGTGGCGTGCTCGCCAGTGACCCAACGCTACGCTCAATTGAAAGCCAGTTAACTAATTTGGTGCGCGGAGAACATGGTGGAATGCGACTGAATGAAATCGGCATCACCCTTGACCGCAGCGGAAAAATGAAAGTGGACCAAGATAAGTTTACCGAAGCACAGAAGAACAACAGTGCTGGATTAGAGGCGATGTTTAATGGCGACGGAGCCTTGTTGGATTCGCTCGATGATATGGCGGAACCTTTCCTAAAATTCTCATCTGGCACCTTTAATTCACGTAAAGACGCCCTGCAAGCCAACTTAGACCGCATCGAGGACAAGCAAACTACGCTAGAGCGTAAATACGAGATGTCGTACAACCGCTACCTCTCCCAATTTACCCAAATGAACACCTTAATGACGCAAATGAACCAAACCATGTCGATGTTTGGTTAAGCCTTTAGGAGAAATAATTATGCTCATGGATTCTGGCTACGACTCATACCAACAAGTCGATCTGGATGCGCAAGCCGCATCCGCCAACCCACACCAACTGGTGGTGATGTTAATTGATGGTCTGCTTGATGAAGTTGAACGTGTTCGAGGCCATCTCGCGGCCAATCGTCTGGCAGAAAAAGGCACAGGCATCAACAAATGCATGAACATCTTAATTGGTTTAAGCAGTGCCCTAGATGAAGAAAATGGCGGCGAAATTGCAGAGAACCTACGCCAACTGTATGACTTCTGCCAAGTTGAGCTGTATTACACCAGCGTGCAAAACGACGCAACCCGTTTAGACAATGTCGAGCGAGTAATGGGCAACATTCGAGAAGGATGGGTGAATTTTGGACAGCAAGCATAAAGTGTCGCCAGAGCGATTTCGCCACTTATCAAAACTGATCCAAATCGCCACAAAAACGGCCGATTGGCCAGCACTGAAACGCTACGACCTACAGTTGCGTGAACTGCTGATCAGTCATAAGCCGTATCTTAAAGATCCAAAACTCGCTCCTGAAATTCAGCGGGCAAAAGCGGTGCATGCGTGCGCTTTCACCGCTCTAGAAAAAGCCACCTGCGAATTAAAACAAGAGATGAGCAAGGTGAATGATCAACAAGAACGAGCGATGGCTTATCAGCTCGCGATGACAATGGAGCTCACGCAATGATGGTAACCAATTCAATGCCTGCAAGTGCGCCTTCTCAGTCGTCAGCAGGGAAAATCTCACAAGCGCGTTCAGAGCAAGGCTTTTCGCACCCCAGTTCAACCGCGGTAAACCAACAGCACCAAACCAACGCACCTCTTGTTGTTGCGGGGTTTCGTTTAAATGCGCAAGCCTTACCGACGCAAGTTACCCAGCCAAAAGCTGAAACACCTGAACTCAACGCTGAAGTGACCTCAGCTGAAGCATTGTTGATTGCGGTTCCTGCCACCATGGATCTCGCCACTCAAGCGCAAGCCCTAATCCAAGGAATGAGCAAAACCGCGGTTAAGCAAGGCGAAACAAATCAACTTGCGCAAGTATCGGCAGGTAAGGCGTCTCAAAGCACAAATGTCGGAAACCAAGTAAACCCAATGCTTAACACCACAGTGCAGGAGAACCAAAGCTCCCCTAAAGCCATCGCAACGAGCGCACTAAAGGTATCGGCTTCGGACTTGCAAACTCTGCTTAATCAACCAGCTCAAGGACAAGTGTTAGCGACCAACCCACAAGCGCAAACACCAACAGCGCCGCATTCGAACCCAACCTCACCATTAGCAGCCACTCAAGCTCAAGGTGCGGAGTGGGCTGCCGTACGTGTTGATACCAGTTCCGGTAAATGGGGTGAGCAAATGATGCAGGTTTTACACGACCGTGTGACCTTACAAGCGCAGCAAAACTTGCAAGAAGCCAAAATACGCTTAGACCCACCAGATCTCGGTAAGTTGGATTTATTGGTTCGTGTCGAAGGGGATCGTTTGAGCGTGCAAATTAACGCCAACACAGCCGCTACGCGTGAAGCATTAATGCAAGTGTCCGAGCGTTTACGTGCTGAGCTTCAAGAGCAGAACTTTGTTCATGTGGATGTCAATGTCGGTTCGGATCAAGGTCAAGACCGTCATGACCATGAGAGCCCACAAGAAGACACCACTATTTTTTCGGCTCGTGAATCCGGCACTTTTCAATCAAATACAACAACAAACTATTCAGAGCATTGGCTGAACACTCAAGCCTAATTAATCATCGAGGAAAAAGGTTATGACCAAACAACAAATGATCGCCCTGTTTATCGCCATGATCATCACCAGTGCCCTCGTTTCGGCCGCCACGGTGGTTGGCGGTATTTGGTACATAAATAAAAGTTCAGAATCCGCCTCATCGGAATCAGGCGTCAGCGCTTTTTTGGAGGATTCTCCACTCGCGTTCTTAACAGCAGAAGAACCTACCAGCAACGGACCGAGTTTTCACCCATTGGACAAAGTGGTGCTGACTATCAAAGGTAAAAAGCAGACGCACTTTGTGATGCTGGAACTGGCCGTAGAAACGCGTCGTCCAGAGCGCATTAAGAACATCGATAACTACATGCCAATGGTACAAAACTCATTGCTCAAGCTGTTCAGCGATAAAACCTTTGATGAGCTACAGCAGGCGGGGTCTATCGATATTCTGCAAAACGAAGTCAAAGAGACCTTACTCTTAGCGTTTGCGAAAACTGACATCGTGCGTGATATCGATGATGTTCTATTGACCAAATACGTTGTGCAATAACGGAGCACGACTATGTTGGAGATGAACTTACAGGAAAGTTATACCGCGACGGAGGAAGTGAATACGCCGTCTCGCCAGATTGACGAAAACGCACTGCTGCAACGCCATCAAATCATGGTGAAACGCGTCGTAAACCAACTGCGCGTTCATGCTACTTCGCATTGCAGCATTGAAGACATGCAGCAAATTGGCCTAATTGCGCTCGTCGAAGCAGGACGTCGTTATGGGGATGTGGATGACACACACTTCCCCGCTTTTGCCGTTTGTCGGGTTCGTGGCGCTATTTTAGACGAGCTTCGCCGCTTAGATTGGCGCTCACGTAAGACCCGTCAACAAGCACACGAACTAAACGACGTCACACGTGACCTAACCCGTGAACTTGGCAGAATGCCTACCGATGCCGAGATCATTAAAGCACTCGGCACTGATGAGCAAGACTTCTACAACCGCCAAAATGCAGCGCTGGCGGGCGAAATGCAGAGCCTTGATCAATTAATGGAAACAGGGGGAGACAGCCACTTCGGCGGTCAATACGACGGGATGGAACATGAACATATTCGTCGTAGCTTAGATTGCGCACTTAGCAAAATGTCGAAGCGCGACCAGTTGCTACTGACTCTGTTTTATCAACACGAACTCAACCTACATGAAATCGCGCTCGTGCTCGATCTGACGCCACCTCGCATCTGTCAGTTGCACAAACAAGCGCTTAAACAACTCAATCAATTAATGTCCTCTTAGGAGTCAAAGATGCAAAAGTTTTTTGGAGCCATTACCGTCCTGTTGTGTGTCTTTGGTGGATACATGTGGGCAGGAGGTAAACTTGGTGCGATTTGGCAACCGGCCGAGTTTCTGATCATCATCGGAGCCGCAGCTGGCTCTCTGATCATCGGTAACCCGCCTCAAGTGTTAAAAGAAATGCGTCAGCAAGTACGTGCAACGATTTCTGGCCCGCGTCAGGAATACGAGTACTACATGGAGCTGATGGCACTACTGAATAACCTGCTAGAAACCGCACGCAGTCGTGGTTTTAAATTCCTAGATTCACACATTGAATCACCGGAACAAAGCTCGATCTTCCTCGCGTACCCAAAAGTGAGCAACGATCATCGCCTTATTTCGTTCATTACCGACAATTTACGTTTAATGGCAATGGGACAAATGTCGCCTCATGAATTAGAGGGACTGCTAGAACAAGAAATCGAAGCCATTCAAACCGAGATGTTACTGCCTTCACGCTCAATGCAGCGCACTGCAGAAGCACTTCCCGGATTCGGTATTCTTGCCGCAGTCGGTGGCATCATCATCACCATGCAAGCCATTGATGGTTCCATTGCGCTGATTGGTTATCACGTTGCCGCTGCCCTCGTTGGTACGTTCATTGGTATTTTTGGTTGTTACTGTTGTTTAGATCCACTCAGTAATGCCATGGCTCAGCGAGTCAGACGAAACATGACGGCTTTTGAATGCGTGCGCGCCACCTTGGTTGCTTATGTCGCGAAGAAGCCAACATTACTCGCCATCGACGCTGGCCGTAAACACATTCAGTTAGACATCAAACCAACTTTCAACCAAATGGAGAAGTGGCTAGCTGAACAGGAGGGATAATGCAAAAACAAGAACATGTGGTGTTCAAACGCGCGAAAGCACATAACCATGATGAGTTTCATGGTGGCGCGTGGAAAGTCGCGTTTGCCGACTTCATGATCGCGTTGATGGCGCTGTTTCTTGTCCTTTGGGTCATGCAAGTGGTCGACAAGGAAGAGCGCAAAGCCATTGTCGCGCACCTTCATAGTTCGAGCGTTTTTGATAAGAGCTACGGTAACCCTTTCGATACCTCACAAAGTATCTCTCCTATCGACTTGGCACAGGACTCTTCTGTGCCAAGCAAACACAACTCAAACCACGTCGTCAGTTCCTTCTTCCAAGGTGATGGCGATGGCCCAGAGATTGACTCGCTTATCCCAGGTAATTTCGACACCCAAGAGCAACTTGCTCTACTGGCTAAAGTAATTGATGAAGTCGTAGGTCAAATCAGCGCGCAAGGTAACGTGAATGTCACCATTACACCGCAAGGGTTGCGTATTGTGCTGCAAGATGATTACAAACAGCATATGTTCAGCCGAGGTGGCGCCGAGTTGACGCCTTTCTTTGAAGACTTATTACTTGCTTTAGCTCCAGTGTTTGAGCGCATCAGTAACCCAGTCATCATCAGTGGGCACACCGATTCTACTCCGTTTAAAAAACGCTTTGGAAAGCAATCTAACTGGGCGCTTTCGGCTTCACGAGCGGATGTCGCGAGAAACACCTTAGTCGAGGGTGGCATGCCGGATGAGCGTGTGATGCAAGTGACAGGCATGTCGGATCGCGCGTTACTTAATCCTAACGAGCCCGATTCGAGTGAAAACCGTCGTATCGAGTTGTTTATTCTGACCACGCCAGCCGCGCAAGTGCTAGAGACCTTCTTCGGTAATCAAGAAGGCAGTGAACTACAGAAAGCCAAGCAAAAAGCAGAATTTAACCAACCCGTGATCAGGCAAGAAGTGATTCGCTATTCGGTGGACTCAGAAACGCCAAAAGCGAAAATTCAAGACCTCTAAAATCAAAAAAGGTCACAACAAATACATGGTGTGACCTTTCATCTCGATTGCTGTTTGCATTGCTAATAATTGTTGCTATCACTGTTTAGTTGAGTTCTATATGCCTGTACGCGCGCCCAATAAAACCCAAAAAGATTCGCTCAAAAAAGCCTTTCTTTGGTTGATCATTTTTGATTATCTGTTGCTGGCATTCTTTCTAACTCAACTGCCAAGCCTTAATCTGAATAGTGGCACCATGATCAGCTTATTATTGGTCGTGTATAACATCTTGCTAGTTTCGCTTTGTTACCAACGCACCAGTAAGCAAGACTCTTACATCATTTATCCCGTACTCTCTGCAACGCTACTGGCGTTCGTCTGCTTTTTGTATTTCTTCTTTTTGGTGTGAGTCCCACGGCCTAGAGTTTTCGCACTCGCACCGACGCAGAAATCACGATCGTATCTGCACTTAGCTTCGCAATTTGGAAAAAGCCCCCCTTCTCTGAAAGCTGAGAAGCATTCAGTGAGTCGACGTCCAACTTCTTAAACCAATATGGCGCTAACGTGCATTGTGCCGAGCCCGTTGCAATATCCTCATCAATCCCAATTTTGGGTGCAAAATAGCGCAATACGTAATCGTTAGGGCCTCGTTGAGCGGTAACCATCACCGCATGGAAATCTCGGATTTGTTTTAGGCAAGTAAAATCTGGTTGGTAACGTTTCACTTGCTGTTCTGATTCCAACACCACAACAAGATCGCGAGTAGTAAACACATCGACTGCCTGCACTCCCGATAGCTCCAGGTTTAACAAGCTTAAATCCAAACTCGTCGGCACTGGCTTACCTTCCCATGATGGAAATGCCATTTGATACTGGCAGCCATGCTTAACGATAGTAATGTCGCCATAATCACTGTGTAACTTAACAGAGCGCTGCTTTAGGCGAGCAATCAAGGCCGCACCAGCCCCCATACTGCCATGACCACATAAGTTGATCTCGCTGGTCAAGGAAAACCAACGAATGTGCCAACAGTTACCGATATGACTAAGAAATGAGGTGACAGGTTGTGCGACACTTTGTGCAATCGACAACATCTCTGAATCACTTAACCACTGAGACAAAAACACCACGCCACAAGGGTTACCTTGCGCTTGTTCAGAACAGAATACATCGTAAACTTGGGTATCGATAACTCACCTCATATCGCTAGCAGCCAAAAAACATAATGTTCATTATTAACGCATTTTCCAAATTAGAGAAAAACACTATTTTTCATCCATTGATAGGGAAAATATCGTGCAACAAATCATTAAGCAAGTGTACACATATCAATAATTGAATTTAGGAGGCTATTTATCTCTCTTTCTGGTTTCAACATTTCGCTCAGATAACAAATCAAAGGAATGAAAAAAGGAAGCATGTAATGCTTCCTTAAAACGTGTTATCTATCGTTAACATTCATCGGATCATTAGATAGAAAATAACCCCAGTAAAGAAACCAAGGATAAATATCAGAGACTTGCTGCGTTTACTTAATGCTTCCTTGCCTTGTTTTTGTGTCGCCATTATGACTCCTTTTCTTTGGCTGAGTTAGTGCTTAAACCATTGTCTAAGCGAGTACGTGCTCGCTGATCATTTTGTTAAACGATACGAGGTCAAAAGAGCCCCTGATCTCAAAGCGCACTCGCCCGACTTCACTTAGGAACAATTCAATTTCACAATCCAGATCAAGTGTGCCAGACGTTTCAACCGAGAATGCGTTAATTTTGCTGTATGGCAGAGAAGTGTAATCAACTTTTGACCCTGTAATCCCTTGTACATTGGCTGCAATAACACGCTTGTTGGTGAACACCACTTGGTCACGCACGGTCTTGAAGCCAGCAAAAATACTTTCTCCATCAATCAAGAACTTGTGGAAATCGTCGCGCACCTTTGAAGTTTCAATCGGCTTGAGTTTGAATATGGATGAGTTTTCGAAATCGATCATGGTGTTTCCTCAGAACATGAGTGAATAAAATCAACCGCCAATTAATAGCAAAGTCTCTAAGGCGAGCCTATTGATTTTGATGACTTTTCTAACTCCATCTCGTTTTTGGCTATCGCGCCTGCTTATTTCCATCCCTGGCGCCAATGCTGGGTATCTTTTAACTCTTGCCAATCGAGCTCTCTTTCTCGCTTCGTCATCACGGCTTCAATAACGCATCTCACCACATTTCCCTCTTCGTCAAACTCCATTTCCGAGATGATGAAATGCTTTTCCTTGTTTACCGGTTCCGTCGCGGTCCATTTGCTTCGCAATAACTTCTTAGGGTGAATTCGATTCATAACACTCTGCCATTCATAAGAAAAAGTTTACTTTTCATACGTATAAACTAGCAAATGCAATCACATTCAATGTCGCTATTTTTTTCTTCAATATGGTGTTTTTTCTTATTGGTTTGATCTCTTTTTCTGATACTTCCTGTTACTTTGAGTGTTCAAACAAACACAACACATCAAACAACGACAATGAAAAAAAACAACACTTTTACTTGCTTCCGTAGCACTGGCACTTTCCGGCATTGCCCAAGCCGATAAGCTGGAAGACATACAAAAATCAGGCACCTTACGTGTTGGAACAACGGGCGATTACAAACCGTTTTCTTACTATGACGGCAAAAGCTATTCTGGTTATGACATTGATGTCGCCAACCACATTGCGGAGCAACTAGGCGTCAAATTGAAGCTGGTTCGTACCACATGGAAAGATCTACTCAATGACCTTGATGAAGACAAATACGACATCGCCATGGGTGGCATCACACGTAAAATGCAACGCCAACTGAACGCAGAGCAAACACAAGGCTATATGACATTTGGTAAGTGTTTCTTGGTTGCAAAAGGCAAAGCAGCGCAATTCAATACGCTCGAAAAAGTGAACGACCCTTCGGTTAGAGTCGGCGTCAATATCGGCGGTACAAATGAAGCCTTTGCGGATAAAAACCTGCAACAAGCTCATTTCACCCGCTACGAAAACAACTTAGACGTACCGAAAGCCGTCGCGGCGGGCAAAGTTGATGTCATGGTGACAGAAACTCCGGAAGGGTTGTTCTACCAAGTCACGGACGAGCGTTTAGAAGCGGCTCGCTGTGAAGATCCGTTCACTAAAGGCCAGTTTGGTTATCTGATCCCGAAAGGCGAGCAGCGTTTGTTGAACACAGTGAACTTCATCATGGAAGAAATGAAACTCAAAGGCATCGACGAGCAGCTTATGCATCATAACTCTTTGAAATAATGGCATAATAAAGGGGGTAGCATTATCCCCTTTTTATGTACAACACTAACGTCGAACCTCATTGTAAATCTCGCACGACACTTCGTAGTTGTGTTGCCTAGCAATTTTCTGAGAGAAGAATAAGTGTGGTAACTCGTAAAGAACTAAGAGGAGGATAATGAGGCCCGCACTCATATGACCAAGAAACAATCCTGTGACTCCTAGTACAAAAAGGACGAGTTCAGCAATAAACAACGGGTACTTACCAAGATAAAAATGATGTACACCACCAAGAAAAAACCAGTTAAGAGCAGCGTAAGTATCAGGATCTTTGAGCCTTAGTTTAAGCTCTTTGAAATAGGCCTTTCTCTGCTCATCTGGTAACGTATTGACTTGTTGGCGAAGATACTCTTCTTTTTTTTCTAGCTCTTCCAACGGCTCTAACAAGCGCATCACGGCACCTCATCAACTATTTTCTCGATTAGATCAGGTTGGTTACATCTTCGAATCCTTGCTAAACCTAACCGCCATCCCTTCATAGCACCGTATTTAACAATGCACTGCTTAGTATACTCTGAACACGTAGGCTCAAAATTACACTCTATGTTTAGCAATTTTTTTGACCCACCGCTCGCTTGGTAGCGATGGATCAGTTTAAGCGATAAAACCTTCAGCACACTTATCGGCCAAGAGTGATAATCACCGCTTCACGTTTCCAAAATAGCATAAAGCGTTTTTGTTCAACAACTTGGAAGACAACTTGCCAACCATCCTGAACATAAGAGTTAAGTTCCGCTTCCATCTTTTGTACAGGTAAACCACTCGCACCAAGCAGGATAGTACCGCAACCACCTTCCACAATGTGAACCACTTTGTATTCTGTAAACTTTGTCATGTCATAACCAACTATTTTTAATAAAAACAGTAAGTTAACTTAAAGCGGAATATGCATCAACTCTAACATGCGTGATTAGTAAAACTATGTGATCTCCAACCTTAAAATTTGAGTTCATTATTAGGGCCTGTTGACCTTTCGAGCTGATTTTTGCAGCGAATTGTTGGGTATTTATACAAGGCTGTGATGTGTAGTTAGCCTACATAAAAAGTCGATAACGCAGTAGAAATGACCAACAAACGCTGCCCAAAGGGTTCGAGCTAGGCGCCCCCGCAAAAATCGTTTTATGCTTTGTTAAGGAGTATTTGCTTAGAATGACTAGGCGACACACTCCTTGCCTCACCTAAAACGATTTTGACTAGGCGTCCCCATCCGAACAAAATTTAACCACGAAAGATCAACAGGCTCTAACTAATCATAAAAAACCTTCGGCAAATGCGCAGGCTTATATTTATCAGTGAATTACATCACGCACTCTTTGGCTGCTTGTGCTTTCTCGATGCCTTCTTCAATCAGAGATTTGGTTTCTTCGCTGCCGATGGTCGACATCACTTTGTCCATCACCTTGTCAACCGTCGATTCAGACGACGCTTCTACCAAACAAGCATAAGCGTTAGCGATGTGTTCTTTTGCTTCGATAAGCGCTTCTGGATCACTGAAATCGACATTCATCGCTTCTTCAACCGATGCGGCTAACTCTTCTGCTGATTCCGCGGCATCGCCAAATTGATCGAGGTTGAATGCAGCCTCTACCGATTCCATCTGCTCTTGAACCGTATCAATCGCTTTATTTGCTGCTTCTTGTGCTTGGTCGATCGCTTTTGTTGCATCATCACAACCTACGAGAGCCATCGCCAATACCATTGTTGAGATCGTCTTTTTCATTTTCATTCTTATAAAACAAGTGAATAGCTAACACGCACAATACGTGATTAGTCCTAAGATTTTAATTCAAGAGTTGTAAGAAGAGGAAACAGAAAAATGAATAAAGGCCGCGAGACCTTTAAAAATCAAAAGCACAGTTATTTCGAAGAGTTATATGAAGTCACTCTAACAATTGAATTTAGACACCTTAGTTCTCACCAATGAGAGTGACTCATTAGTAAGTTTGTTAAAAGCTTATCAATACGGAAAGAAACAAGGTTCGTCCTATTCATTCCAGTCTGAAATCGACTTTCTCTCCTTAATTAATAAATTCAAAGTAATGTAATTATCCCAAAAACAGCCAAGCCGCATTGTGCGGCTTGGCTGTTTTAATTATTAAGCGATACGAGTATGACTGAACTCGTTTAGCTTGTCGTAAGATTGTTGCAGCGCTTCATAAGTCCATTCGAAATACGCTCGACGCACCATAAGAGGTGCGATTTGTTCGGCGCTAAACGTTTCTATCGTTAAATCAGAGTATTCAACCAGCAAGTTATTACCATCAGAGCTCCAATCTTCATAGTCTCTGTTGCCGATTAAGTCATAAAGGTTGTGGCTTAAAAAACTATAAACCACAAAGAAGGATTTGACCTGCCCTTCCGTTAGCGCAAGCATTTTTGTTGCTTGAGCCAAATCGTAAGAGCTCTCTTGAGTACCATGATCAATATCGAGTCGAACCAATTGTGTATCCCACACGGCTCCCTCTTCGTAGTGATTCATTACGTATCGATCAAGCGCCTCATACACCTTAAAAAAATCTTGAATCATCAGGTAATAATTGTCAGACATAGCGTCCCTTATTGTATTTGGTGAACGCGCGATCTTCGCCACTGTGTTATTGCCCACCATAGCCAGTGATGAGTAAACGTTAGACCACAAGGTTCAACATCGCATACTGCACTCACAGTTTTGTTGTTATTTTTGAGTGATCAGTCAATTAATGTACTTGGTTCATCAATACCCATGTAGTCACACAGTTCACGTTTGATTCGGTGAAACTCCTGCACCGATACAAAGTAATCGGCATAGTCAGTTCGACCTTCAATGCCAATGTAAACCGCCGAAAAAGCTTGAATCGTCGAGGTGATTTTTATGGCGTCATGAGCGAGTTCAAACGTCACCACGTGATCCATATTCAGATAGCGACCCGATTCAATTTTTAACGCCTTATTTAACGGTTTAGACATGATGTATTCCTACAGTAACAACGAATAAAGTGGAATTTGGCAGCATGACATTACTCACTTTGGAAGGCGTGCGAATACTGCCCGAAATTGAATTGAGCCTATCACAGGCATTGACCATCAAAATTAGAGGCTTTTCTCACTTTTACTCGGATTAACTTACAGATGAAACAGTTGTCTCAATATTCACAATAACAAGAAGTGAAACAAGGGGGATGAGGGTATTGAGGTGAAGATCACGACTTTATCACCTTCACCTCTTCACTATTTTGAGGCTTAGCTAGGCGTTAACTTGGTACATCGCGAAATAGGTATCGGCTTGAATAACGTGTTTTTGGCTAAGTTGCTTCAAAGCCTCAACAGCGTTTGCGAACGGGTCACCCCCTGCGAACGCTTCAACTAACTTGGTGTAACGCTTTGAAGAAGAAAACAGCACATGCGCCAACTCTTCAGCACTGACTTCTAGCTCTACGGTTTCCTTGTAAACCTTCATCGCTTGGAAAGCGTCACAATCACTGAAGTTGATCGCGTGGTCATAGTTGGATTCCGTCAGTTCCATCTCTATGCCTAATAGCTTGAGGGGCTTTTCTAGCAGCACTTCAAAATCATATACCATAACGTGCGCGCCAGATTGGCAGACGCGTTGAAGCTCCGTCACCAAAGCCGCAGATTTTGCGTAAGAAAGTGAGCCAGCAAATGTCACCACATCCACACTGTTGTCTAACAGTGGCACATGCTCACCATCGCCGACATGATACTCAATACCTGCTGATGGTTTAGTTTGCCCAATCATTGACGTGCTTGGGTCCACGCCATGCAGTTGCTGACAATATTTGGCTAATGCTAGTGTCGATACGCCCGTACCGCAGCCAATATCTAATCCCAATTGGAACTGGGGTAACGCACCTAAGTTTGCTTGCAGGATGACTTGATGCAGCGGCGGGCGATACGCCGCGTAATGCTTAGAGATGGCTTGGTTGTATTCTTCGCTCACTGATGTTCTCCCAAAACCTGTCGATGTTATTCAACTGTATATACCCAAGTGACTTCAAGATGCTGAGTTCAGAGCGTTGTCATTGATTCGAGGTCAAGGAAAACAACGCAGTGGAATGGCGAGCTCTTTCCAAGTTGTTTGAAGCAGAGATCGAGTCAATGACAAGCTCCCGAAGGGCACTCTTTGCAAATAGTAAGGGTCTTGGCTTGTATACTTTGTTGTCGATTCTTGATTTAGACCCACTAGACCTTTAAATCGCCGCCGCGTCTACAAACCAAGTCATTCTCGCTGAACCTAACATCTCGAGGTTACTTGGGTATAGTGTCGGATATTACGACCACTCAAAAGCAAAAAGCCACTCATTTGAGTAGCTCTATCTCACAACTTTAAACGCTTTCTGATGTGGTACAGCGCTCAGCCTGAAACCAGCTTATAGCTTGGGTTCAGCTTCGAATTGCTTGAGGTCATCAGTAATGTCATTCCAAGGTGCTTTGGATGCAACAAAAATATGGAAACTTGGCTTATGGGAAGGCACATCATCAAGAATACCCAAGCGCACATTGACGATACCGTTGTTCTTCTTCGAATAAAGACTAGAGCCGCAGTGACGGCAGAATGAGAGTTCGGTATTGGCGCTCTTCTGATAGGTTTGGATGTGTTC
This sequence comes from Vibrio hyugaensis, assembly GCF_002906655.1. Classification (NCBI taxonomy): domain Bacteria; kingdom Pseudomonadati; phylum Pseudomonadota; class Gammaproteobacteria; order Vibrionales; family Vibrionaceae; genus Vibrio; species Vibrio hyugaensis. Next base: position 1,925,224 of record NZ_CP025795.1, read on the forward strand.
CGGTCCCTCAATCACAATCAGTTTATCCATTGCAACGCCACCCGCTGATGAGTAATCGGATCCGGTAAATTTGCGGCATTCAGAGCAATGGCAATTGCCCATGTATTTGAATTCATCCGCGACTTCGAGTTTCACCTTGCCACACAGGCATGAGCCTTTGAGTACTTCCATTGTTAAGTCCTTCTCTTTATTGGAATGTCAGTTACCGAATCACCATGCCAGTCCAACACGACGAAATAAAGACAAGTAAGTCAGGTTTGCAAAAATGGAACGAAGAAAACCACCGCACTCTTCCATAAGCGCAGTGGAAAACAACTAGGACAAGTCGTTGCTTTTTTTTAGAAGCGGAACTCTGCACTTAGCGCGTAGCTGTTCTCAACAACTTTTGCTTCGTACATGGTGTACTCAAGTGCAACGCGAGCTGGGCCCAATGTCACACCTGCACCTACGCCGTAGTAGATGTCGTTTGAATCACCAAGGTTAGTTTGGAAGTGACCCATACCGACACGACCGTAAACGTCGAAAATAGTGATTGGTAGTGTTAGTTTCGCACTTGCTAGCCAAGCATCAGAGTAGATGTGCTCGAAGTCTTTGTGCGTATCGATGAAATCTGCATATCCACCTTCAATCGATAGTAGGTCATTAAACTGGTAACCGATGTAAAGGTTGTAACCGCTGTTTTGATCACTAAAGTCTGTGTTCTCGTTCTTTACTTGGTATTCAGAATATAGGTAGCTAGCACCAATGTATGGGTTAGCAGCAGCTTGTGTAGCAAAGAAGATAGCAGCGATTGGAAGAATAAATTTGTTCAGTTTCATTTCTTAATAACTCTCAATATAAAAGGTTGACTAACATTCCCTAATCCTTCAGTACGTGATGCTCATGCATCGATTTTTTATTTCCTTATTGCAAGTGACTTCAGGGAACGTTGCGCCTTTTCTCTTTTAAGAAGCTCGCCCCTCACTTGCGGTGTGGGATGCATCATCCTGTGTTTTCGCCGCTGTGACATAACGTAAAACTCAGCAGTTAATAAAACTTCATCACTGGCATATAAACAAAATATAAAACCAATAAATACATAAACTTAAACATAAAAACAGAGGATAAAACAAACAAATTAATTGGAGCTTTTCTTCCATTCAGTGTTGATTTCCTATGTGAAAAGGAAGGCATTCGAGGTGGGGAGCGGAAATCGGCGTTCCGATAACGAAATGTGTAGAAAATCACGTGACTCGCACTTTAAATTGTCAGCAAAATCATTCAATTGAGACTACATTTACTCAATGAGATGAATAAAAAATAGAAGAGCGAGCGTGAATGCCTGACAAAAACATCAGTTTTATCGTAGATGAGTGGCGTTTTGTGCCCAATGAGGGGCAAATACAGTTTGCTGACTCATGCATTACGATTGATAACCGTCTCTCAAAGTTGCTTGAGTTCTTATGTCTGAATCCAGGACTGACTCACACGCGCGATGAACTTATCGAGCAAGTCTGGGGCGGCAGTGTATTGACCGATCAAGTGGTCACCCAAGCGGTATTTGAACTCAGAAAAGTGCTGAAAAAACACAGCCAACAGGAATGCAGCTACATCGTCACCGTACCAAAGCGTGGGTATCGATTTGATGGCGAAGTAAAACTGGAAAAAATCGCGATACAGAAACCTGAAGATCAGGTAATTGAAGAGGAAGAGTCACAAACTGAAGCCTCGAAACCCGCAGTAGAGGCCGTTGAATCTCGCCCTAAAAAGAGCAAACAACCCATCTTAATTGGCGCACTTTCTTTGATTGTTGTTATTCAGGCGGCATTTTTACTGTTTAGCGCAGACGACCCAAAGCCGAGCCCTGATTCTCACACCGGGCACTTAAGCCATTACGAATTTCGTTATGCAGTATTGAATGTCAGTGAGGATGTGAAAGCACGACCAGAACTGTACGGTATCGTCATTAAGCTCATGGAACACATAGGGTTTTACAGCAATATTCGTGTGGTCAAATCTAAAGAACACAGAAAACTCGCCGCCGTAGAGTTCAACATCTCCACCAGCAAGAGCAGCGATGGTAAAAAGCTGCGTTTGTTGTTCCAGTATCACAATCGCGTATCGGGGCAGACTCATTTGAATCGTCGTTACTCGACCAACTTTGAACGTTTTCATCAAACTTTCCCATCCATGATAGATGACATGCTACGCGCGATGTACATTGAGGTGCCGGAAGAAGAGTTGGAACACAATGTGTCAATCTTCCCTAAAGATCCAGAAGCAGTAAAAGCTTTGATGTCTGGGACGGGCGCTTTGTACAACAACGCTGGCTATGAAAATGCGATGGCGTATTTTCGTCAAGCAAAAGCCCTCGCACCAGATAATGCCTACACCATTTCGGTAAGCTACATCGGTGAAGTGTTAAGGGTGTTTACCAAAGACGAAGCCAATAAGCAGCAAGTGATTGAAGCACTCAACAAGGAATATTCCTCTTCCTTGTCTGAAGTTTTGAAGCGAGGGAATAACCCAAGAGTGTGTGAAGCCAACGCAATCTTGGCGCTGTCGGAAGACAATCCGGATAAGGCATCACAAATACTGTTGTCGATTCCGTACAATCAGCAAACGTCCTTAACTTATCTATTACTAGCGAAAGCGGAAGAAGCTCGCGGTCACACAAGCGGGGCAAAAGAACTGTATTTGCAAGCGACACAAAATACGTCGTCGCCAATTGCACTGAAACTTGCGGGTCCATTGTTCTTTGACAGCAACTTGGACACCATGATTAAAGAATTGCAAAGCGTAAAAAGCGAAGCTAACCCATAGTGGTTAGCTTCGCATTAAAGTTTAGAAGTACTGTCCTGCCACACGTCGAGAAGAAGGTTGTCGGCTGATTAAGATATGGCATAGCTCAAGCAGCAAACCAAACGCGAGCGCACTGTAAACGTAGTGCTTATCGATGTTCAGCCCCAACCCTTCAACAATCAGCAGCGCACCTAAGACAATGAGGAATAGCAGCGCGAGCACTTTCAATCCAGGATGGCGAGTAATCACAGCCTGAACTTTATTCGCCATCAACATCAGAATCACGCTTGAAGAGATGATCACACCAGCAAGAATGGTAATGTCCTGCGTAAGGCTTGCCGCGATAATCAATGAATCGAGAGAAAACACCGCGTCCACCGCAATAATCTGCAATATTACCGTGCCAACTTGCCCAGCAAAGAATTGATGTGGTGGAGTTTCAATAGGCACGACCCACGCCCAAAGCTCTTTGATGCCTTTAAACAACAGAAATGCACCACCAACAATAAAGATAAGATCATTACAAGAGAGTGATACCCCTTGGTATTCGACAAACGGTTCTTTCCAAGACAGCAACCAAGATACCGAAAATACCAGCGCAATGCGGTTTAACACTGCTAAACCGATACCGAGATTACGTACGCGTTGGCGCAAATGAGCAGGAAGACGCTCAGTCATGATGGTAATAAAGACGATGTTATCGACACCCAGAATGAGTTCTAACATGAGTAACGTGCCGAAGGCGATAAAGTAGTCGAGATTCATTATTTAAGTTCTCTGTGCAAAGTACGAAAGAATAGTTATTCAATATCCACTCTCTCCTAAGCAGGCACTACCTTGCGCTCAAATCCCCTCTCTAACATGGGGAAGTCTGTATTCCGTTCTTAGGTGCTTTGGGTGAGTTGTTCCCTAATGACGCGATTATGAGTAGCGTCTTTTCATTGCTTTGTAGAACACGTAAAGCAATTTAATCGCGATAAGTGTCATCATTTTCTCCAAGGTTGTAGTTAATCAGTGGAGGGCTATTGTATTCACCAGTTTCATAACCACATCACAAAGCACTTAGAAAAAGATAAAGAAAATATAAAACAAATAAACACTTTAATTTCATAATCTTAAATAAGACAAAAACCGCCAAAGGTGAGAAATTCGTACCAAAAGAAACGGTTTCTTTGGCTTATAAAATGGCATGAGAGAGATATGATTTTTTGCTGAGAGAGACTTGACGCTTTTTCTGATGGTTGACCGTACACTCGCCCTATAAAGAGGAGAACGTAATGCTGTCATCGACTGAACAATTTCTACAAATCCTGAGTGACTACGACATACTGCTCGGTCTGATTTTCATTTTGGCTTATCAAATCTTCAGTAAGATCGCGACGAAAGCACTCACTACGTTAGCGCGGAATAAAAAAGTCAAACCACCAAGAATATTATTCATTACCAGAACGGTGAACATTTTGTTGTTCGTCTTCTTATTTGCTACGTTTTTGCTCGTGAGTGGTATTGGCTACGGGAATTTTTCTATCTTCCTTTCTTCTGTATTTACCGTGCTGGGCGTGAGCTTTATTGCTCAGTGGTCAATTCTGAGCAATATCACTGCCAGCTTTCTTATCTTCTTCGTTTTCCCTTACCGCGTAGGCGATAACATTCGTATTGATGATGGCGCAGGAATTGAAGGGATGATCATAGACATTCGTTTGTTTCATACCTTGATAAAACATGAAGACGGCGACTTTTCGACTTACCCAAATAACCTCTTGCTACAGAAGAACGTCACCAAGAGAACCTATAAGAATGCCGTTGAGCTCACTTTACAAAAGGTCACCGACGTAGATATCGATTTTAGTGTTGGTGTTGATGACCTTCAGATACAAGAAAGCCGAGCGTAATGCTCGGCTTTCTCTTTCCTCGTTCGGTCAACTTAGAACACACAGTGTTTAGCGAAACCTGTCGCTTCGTTTGCCGTCCATTCACCTTTCGGCTTCTCTTTTAGATCTTTACACCACTGCTCACTACCAATGCCATCTTGAAGAACACAGTGCTTCGCGAAATCAACCGCATTGTCTGTTGTCCATTCTGTCTTTGGCTTGTCACGCATATCTTTACACCAAGCTTCTGTACCTACTTCGTCAGAACATGCGGTTAGCGCTGTTGCCGCTAGCAGTAGCATTACCAGTTTTTTCATAAATTCAGGTTCCACTTTCAATTGATGAATGAACTATACCCAAAATATCACTGCTCGTGTTAAGCCCGCGACAATTTATCGACTAACACTCCGTAAAGAAACGAAATTCTGCCAATTCAATCTAACTGCATCGATAAAGAGGGAAACCATTAGTAACTTGGTTCAAAGTCGGCGAGCTTTCGTCAGCGCCTGAAGATTGACCGAACCGGTACCAAAGCACGCTAAACGTAGCTCTAGTGCCATTTGCTCGAAGTGCTCTACTACAGATTGTGTGCTGATGGTCGCTGCTTTTAGAACCCCGCCTGCTTGCCCAACCAAGTTTGCGCCAAGGTGTATCGCTTTCGCTGCTTCTAAGCCGTTATGCACGCCACCAGAAGCAATCAAAGGTAAGTCTGGATATTGAGCACGAATTTGTTCTAAGCACTTGGCTGTCGGAATACCCCAATCACGGAAGAGTTCTGCGGCGCACTGCATTTTGTCGTCGGTTTGGCAGTAGCCTTCTACCGCTGTCCAACTTGTACCACCAGCGCCAGCAACATCAATCGCATCAACACCAACGTCGACCAATTGCTTCGCCACCACACCACTGATACCAAAACCAACTTCTTTGATGATCATCGGCACTTCAATACGCAGTTTGAGCTGTTCAATTGATTTTAGAACACCAATCCAATTATGGTCACCTTTCTGCTGAAAAGCTTCTTGCATCGGATTCAGATGCACAAATAAGGCATCCGCTTGGATAAAATCGACTGCACGCTGAGCATTATCCAAACGTTGTTTGTCTCTAAGTTGCGCCGCACCTAAATTGGAATATAAAGGCACACCTTTGGCGAGTTCTCGAATCGTTTTACCCAATCCAGAATGCTTGCTGTCTTCTAAACTAACACGTTGTGAACCAACACCCATTGCGATGCCCATTTCACTTGCCGCTTCTGCTAAACGGCAGTTAATGGTTTCCGCATCTTTTGCGCCGCCCGTCATTGAGCTTATCAAAAATGGCAGCGTCAATGGATGACCGAGAAAAACACTCGAAAGATCGATGGCGTTAAAGTCGCACTCTGGCAATGCGCAATGCTCAAATTCGACAGACTCAAAGCCCGCCGTTTTGCTTTTCATACTCATGTCATGATGTAAAACAGCATCAAGATGTAAGTCTTTGCGATTAGATTGCGGAGCCATAATGCCACCCTAAAGTAAAACAGTCGCGCAGTATTGCGATCCTTGTCATTAACGTCAATGCGAAAATTCGTAAATTGAACAATTAATTGCCAAATCGAGCCTTGCAGGGTCTCGCTTTGTGACAAAAACTGCAAACGAGCAAGGTGCGCTTCAAACACAACACCTTACAGCTCTATTAAGCTTGAGTAACGATTGGAAATGTTGCCACTCCAATAGCCAAGAGTGGCAATTCTAGCTCTGTTATACAGAAGCAGAGGCGTCAGTTTGAATCAGAGCGACAACCGTACTGGTTATAGAAGGGTCGAACTGTTCTGGATCATCACAGAATTGAATTTTGCCTTTCTCTTCAACATGGAAAAGTGGAATCACTAGATTCTCTTTATGGTGCTCTAAGTAATCTTGATAAGTGAAACTCTCACTGAGTTTGGTGTGTTTGATTTCGGCACCTCGACTCAACAAACTCGCCAATTGGGTGTAACTGACATTTCCCCCCATAAGCAACTTACCATGATACTCTTCCGCCACCGAGTGCTTCTCACTGCCGTTAGATTTGGTTTTCTGTAGACAATGTACTTTATCTTCGCCGAACTCGCCGACAAATTGCATACAAGCCATAATGTTAAAGTGCTGATCTGGCGTAAGCGCCACCACCTGCCCAATACCAATCAAATTGAGGTTGTCATCCGCATGGCTAGAAATTGGATTGCCATAGTAGTGATCCATCCCAGACATACGAACTTGACTAATGTAATCCCAGTTAGAATCGGTGAGTAGGACGCGACGATCGTATCTCGCCAACGCTTTACCTATCTCTTGCGCGACACGGTTTGCGCCAATCAACAAGAAACCACGAGGGGCTGGCTCAGCGACGCCGAGAGCCAGCGCTACGGGCCGTGCCGTCGCACTTTGCAATACGACCGTACCAATGATCACCATAAACGTCATAGGCACGAGTAAAGTGGCTTCACTGATACCGTATTCAATCAGTTTAATCGCGAATAATGAAGAAATAGAGGCAGCTACAATACCGCGTGGTGCTACCCATGATAGAAACACCTTGTCTTTGAATGATAAGTTACTGCGTATGGTCGATAGAAAGATCGACAAAGGACGTGAGACTAACTGCATGAATACAAACAGCATCAAGGCTCCACTACCAAGCGCAGCAAAATCATCCAAACTGATTCGCGCGGCTAAGAAGATGAACAAACCAGTGATCAATAAAATGGTCAGGTGCTCTTTGAAATGTAGAATTTGTTGAATGTTGATGCCTTTTGCGTTTGCAAGCCACATCCCCATCACAGTAACAGTAAGCAATCCCGCCTCCGATTCCAATTGATTGGAGACTGAAAAAACGCCAAGTACCACCATCAAGACAGCAAAGGGCTGAAGGTATTCTGGTAACCAAGCTCGTCTCAATGCGGTTGCAACTGCAGCGCCGGAAGCGACGCCAAGAATCAAACCCACCGTGATAAGCGTACCAAAAACTTCAACACTATTTACCGCATTGTGGGAAACGATGAACTCGTAAACCATAACGACAAACAGTGCGCCTAATGGATCAATCAAGATCCCCTCCCAGCGCAGAATATTGGCAAGTTTAGAGTTTGGTCGAACCGTTCTGAGCAAGGGCACAATGACAGTAGGGCCAGTTACAACGGTTAAGCTGGCAAACAGAATCGCGAGCTCCCATGAGAAATCCAGAAAGTAATGCGTCGCTACACTGGTTGCCACCCAAGAGATGATGGCACCAACAGAAACAATGCTCCAAACCGACCCACTAACGCCCCTAATTTCTTTAAAATTAAGCGTTAAACTCCCCTCAAATAAGATCACGGCCACCGCGAGGGATATTAGAGGAAATAATAAATCTCCGAGAATATCATCTGGATTGAGCCACTGTAAAAATGGCCCAACAATCAACCCTGCCAACAATAAGAACAGAATAGCAGGCAACCGCATTCGCCATGCTAACCACTGACAACCTAAACCAATTACCCCAACCGCCGACAGCACCAGCGCTTCATTTCCCACTTGCATTTATCATCACCTAATTTGTTGTCATTCTGGTGAGCTTACGCTCAACACAATTTAAGACTTTGAAAACTATTATGAATATAGTGTAGAGCAAGCAAGCCGCCATTGTTCTTTCAAGTTAATAATGGAACTTATCTCAAATAAATGACCTCAACCACGCGAGAAATAAAGCCTAAGAACAAAACTCGGTACTATCGGAAAATAATAAATTTGAAGGAGAACGTAATTATGAGTGCATCAATGAAAAATTCAAAGAATCTCCTCTGTAGTTTGAGGTACCCTCCAGAGAAGACAAGAAACTGAATGAACAAGAACGATAATGAATCGCCGGAGCTTTCGACCAAATGACTGAAAGAAAAACAAATTCAATCCAAATTTCAATTGCAAGTGTTGGGTTGGCACTGAGCTTCATAATTCCTCAAGTAACCACAGCTAAGCCAATTGTGTTAGAACAAAGTCATTGCGTTAGTTCTGGGCAGAAACCAAGTCCACTTTCTCACTACCTTGATGCTTTTGAACAAGAACTCGCTTCAAAAACAGGAGTTTATGTTCTAGAGCAAGGAGCGGAAGCGATGATGTCACGAGCATGGCTGACTGAACGAGCAGAAAAGAGCATTGATATTCAATACTTCATATTCTCCGTGGACAATGTTGGGTTGATCGCTACTGACTATTTGGTTAAGGCAGCGGAACGAGGAGTGAAAGTACGTGTTCTTGTAGACGACATCATGCTTGAAGCCGATGGTGAGGAACTCGTTTTTCTTGCTGCGCATGAAAATATTGAGATTAAGGTCTACAATCCGAACGCTAATTTAGGTAAAAACATTATGCAAAAACTCGGAAATCTTGTTTTTGACTTTCATAGTTTCAATCAAAGAATGCATAACAAGGTTTTTGTTGTTGATAACCAACTTGCTATCACTGGCGGTCGAAATATTGCAGACGAGTATTTTGGATTCGACCACGAGTTTAACTTCCGCGATCGTGATGTATTTCTAGCAGGAAAGGTAGTAACAAACATTAACCAATCTTTTGAGGAATTTTGGAATTATGAACTTAGCGTACCTGTTGAAGAGATTGTTAGTCAAAAATCGAACCAAGAAAAGCCAGATTACAAACCATTGCACGACTATGCTTGTGATAGCGAAAACTTTCATCCTGAGATTCAAAAAGAGATAGCCAATGTACCAATTACATTTAAACAACTGTATCAAGATGGGAAGTTTCTTTGGCTAGATAATGTTGAATACCTTTCAGATAATCCAGGAAAGAACGACCGAAGTACGTTTTTAGGTGGTGGTAGTCCTACTCAAAAAAGACTTGCCGAACTGGCTAAGAGCGCAACAGAGACGCTCTATATCCAATCCCCATATTTGGTTACCACCGAAAAAGACAGAGCCTTACTTAAGCATTTGGTAGATACAGGCGTGAGTATAAAGATTCTAACCAACAGCCTTGCCTCTAATGATAACCTGGAAGCATTTAGCGGCTACCAAAGAGATCGTGAAGCCCTACTAGAAACAGGTGTCGAAATTTATGAATTTAGGCCCGATGCTAAGATTCGTCAGAAAGTAATGACCGAACATATGTATAAAAAACTTAAAAAGACGCCTATTTTCACACTCCATGCGAAAAGCATGACGATAGACGGCAAGATAGCGGTTATAGGCACTTATAATTTTGACCCAAGAAGTGCAAACTTAAACACAGAAAGCATTACTGTAGTTTCTTCAGAAGCGATTACTCAATCAATGGACAAATCCTTTGCTGAGGAAATCAAGCCAGAGAATGCTTGGCAAATCACAAAAGAGTTTAACCCCGATGACAAAGAGCCATTGACAAAAAGGCTCAGAGTACAGATCAGAAGAATCGTCCCCAAAGACATACTGTAGATAAAGCTAAGGATATTCCGGAACAGCTATTAATTTTCTTTGCAATTGCTGTTGACGCAGAATTGGCGCGAACTAACCTCCAAATGATGACGAGTAGCATCTTCCTATGCATGCAAAAACAATTGCTGGACCGACTTCTGGATATTGTCTGGATTAAACCATTATAGAATCGGTCCAATAACACTCCCCAACAATAAGAATAAGATGGCAGGCAAACTGCCAGTATTCGTCCAAATATGCGACTCCTTCTCAAATTTCTCTTTCATTGTTGTATATCGCGTTAGCTTGTCACACAGTGAACTAAACTTAGCTAAGTTGCTCAAAGTTAAGGATTCTGGAACAAGGAAGGGAGTGCAACAGTTGTTTACCTCATTGGCGGTTATTTTGGCGATTGTCGCCATACTCATCACATTAAAAGCGGTCGGACGAATATCGCAGTTGGAAAACGAGGTTTCCCACCTGCATAAAGAGCTGGCAGAACTGCGCGCGCGTTGGTTTGAGAGAACAACACCTTCTGAACAAGATCAAGCATCACCGCCTCAAGCGCCAAACACATCAGCGGTGCAAAACGTTCCGAAGTCTGAACCATCACCAGTGTCAGAACCCATCGTCGTGGCACAATCGGCCAAAGAAGCACCACCACCGATAGTAGAACCGACTTTACCTTCCTTGGATGAAGTCCACATTGGGGGCCTGGCACAGAGCAGCGAATCGGTATTTGAGAAACAAGCTAGCAAGCTACTGACGAACATCCAAGAAAACTGGTTAGTTTGGGTGGGTGCACTCGCCATGTTGATTGGCGGCGGTTATCTCGTGCAAGTGATTGGTAGCCACATTGAATTCTCACCAATCATGCGTGTCACCATCACGTTCTCCATCTCCCTTGCTACTGTGCTGGCAGGGGAGTGGTTCCATCGCCGCGAACAGAAAAGCCCAGACCGAGCAAAGCGAGCAAAAGGCTTCACTTATGTCCCAGCCGCCATTACCGGAACGGGCTTAACGGGTATCTACTGCACGGTGATCTTTGCGTTTGTCTTCTATCAGCTCTTATCGCCCAGTGCATCGCTGTTGATTTTAGCGGGTGCAGCTTTCTCTAGTTTGGCACTGTCCTTGCGCCAAGGGCCTTTAATGGCGGTGCTTGGCTTAATTGGCGGTTACTCTGCCCCACTTTGGATTAGTGGCACAGAACCAAATTATTTCTTGCTCGCAGGCTACATCACGGCTATTTCCGTCGCAGCAACGCTGTTAATGCAAAAAATCCGACACGCTTGGATTTCACCATCGATTACCATCCCGCACATTTTGTGGATGTTGCTGCTGATTGAAAGCATGCCGCTTGAACAGCTGTTTTCTTGGCTAACTATGTTCCTGTCACTCACCTTGTACCTGCTGTTTGCGGTTCCAAGAATGGGGTGGATGCTCAAACCGCGTTATCGTCATTGCCTAGGGAAATGGATGCATCCACCAACAGGCATTGCGCTTGCAATTACGTTATTGGTGTTATCAGCACTGGCCCGCATGTCTACCATCGAAACGATGCAGATGGTTTACTTCTACACCTTCTTTGTCGCTATGATTTGGCTACCTGCCATTCGCCAAAGCTGGTCGTTAAGAGTCTACTTACCGTCTATTTTGGTGCCTTCTACCGCGATCATGCTGCTGTCTGTCGCCCTAGAATCTATCTACATGACTGAGGGGAAAACACCTGTGCTTATCGCGTTTGGCATCAGTATTGTGCTCATTACGTTCAGAACACTGAGCCAAACCCTTGCCGGCGATCATTCAAAGCTCACCGGTATTTTGTTCCTTGTACTTGCACCGTCAATGACGTTAATTACCCTGCTCTACATATACGAGTTTATGAGCAGCCACGTTTTAGGCTGGACATTCTTCACTGCACTGATTGCAATTTACTACGCTTTACTTGGACAAAGATTCAAAGCGTTAGCGCTGGAATGTTCTGCCATCATGCACGCAATCATAGCAGGGACGGCTTTCGTTTGGCTGAGTGGCACTTGGCTCACTACTGCTATTTCGATTCAAGTCGCGGTGATGGCGTTACAAACTCAATCCAATCTATTCCGCCCTGCAAGTTGGGCAGTCAAAGTCGCGATGGGGATCTTGGTGGTGCGCCTAACCTTATTACCACTCATTCCAGAGTGGCAACCTATTGATTCACAGCATTGGGCTTGGGTATTAATTAGCTATTTACCTTCGTTGGTGATTCTTGCTTACGCTCGTACAGTTCTACATCGTTCAGATACTGACTTAGCAAATTGGTTTGAAGGGGCATTTTTACACGTGTTCTTAATGGCGATATTTACCCAAACCAACTACTGGTTAACAGGGCATTATGGCTATCTCGGCGATATGGATTTCACATCAGCCGTTGTGTTTGCCAACCAAGCGCTGGTGATGGGCTTAGTTTATAGCTATCGCAGCCAATTCGCACAGCAATTAGAGCGCGTTTATCAAGCATACAGTTACTTATTGTGGAGTGCTTTTGTTCTGTTTATCGCCTTACTCAACAGTGGTGAGTCGCCATTGATGGTCAACAACGTTTCTGCCGATGCTATGCCACTGTTTAACATGCTGTCACTCGGTTGGTTGCTACCTGCTGCTATCCTACTTGTTACCACTTACAAACGTTGGAACACATTACAGATTCCATACACCTTCGTCGCTGGGTTTGGTCTTACTCTGACTGCAGTGTGGCTAGGCATGTCGATTCGTCAGTTTTGGCAACCCATCTCAATGACGCTTGACCAACCAACGGGCATGGCAGAGCTGTTCACCTACTCGATTGCAGGATTGATTGTTGGTGGCTTGCTAACCTGGGGAGGTGTAACGCGTAAAACGATGACGATTCAACGCATCGGTTTGGCTGTACTGGCTTGTGTCGCACTTAAAGTGTTCTTATGGGATGTTCGCTCGCTGGACGGATTCTGGCGAGCCATCAGCTTCTTGGGCTTAGGGGCTTCATTGATTGCGCTGGGTTGGTTGTTCCAGAAACTGAACCGTTCACTCGCCCAGTCAACCGAGGCACAACCCGAAGAGCACACTGAATAAACGCTCAATCAAAGTAGCGATTCCCGATTGCAGTTATCATTGCTTTCGGGAAACGTTTGAATTGAATCACAAGCACTTGTTGCGAATTCAATCTTAAAACAAGTGATAATAAGCGGGTGAGTGACCTTTTTGCATTGCATCGACCATTCGCAATAAGTGTGGTAATGCATGCTGAAAGAACATCTCATACCCCTCGCATAACACATTATGCGGCTCACTTTGAGGCGTTTTAAGCAGACGATTTTTCGGGCAACCACCTTCACACATCGGCAAAAAGTCACACTGCTTGCATTGGTTGGAAAGCGCTTCTTGCTTTGCTTGTCCGAAGGCTAACTGCGCTTCACTGTTTACCATCTGACGGAGTGAGGTTTCTTGCAGTTGACCAAGCTTGTAGTCATCATAGCCAAAGTGATCACAACTAAACACATCACCGTTAGATTCGGTCATTAATTGCTGACCACATGTCGCACTGTGATGACACATTTGGCTTTGGTAGCCCATTAATACCATCAGACAATTTTCGAAGAACTGGACGTAAACCTTACCTACGTCTTCTTCGCGCCACGCATCAAACACATCGCAAAGAAAACGTCCCCACTGTTTGCCAGTTAATGTCCAATCATGATCACTTCGGCGATCCAGTTCATGATCAATACACGGTTGAAATTGCAGATAGTCACTGCCGTTCTCTTTGAGAAACTGGTAGATCATTTTGCCGTGTTGATAGGTCTTATTATTCACTACCGTCAACGTGTTAAATTCGACCTTTTGCTGCTTGAGATGTTTAACGCCACGTATGGTACGTTCAAACGAAGACTTTCCTTGCTTATCAATACGAGCGATGTCATTGAGCAAATTAGGTCCGTCAATACTGATGCCGAGCATGAAGCTATTTTGATGGAAGAACTCGGCCCAACGCGCATTAATCAAGGTGCCATTGGTTTGCAATGTATTGATGATTTTCTTGCCTTTATTGTGGCGCTTTTGTAAATCGACGACTTCTTGATAAAACCCTAATCCACTGAGCAAAGGCTCGCCTCCATGCCAAACAAAATCGACTTGCGGAGCTCCTTCAGGTTGAGCATCAATATGGTCACGAATCAGTGTCTCTAACAATTGACGGTCCATCGTCGGTGCATTGGGATCTTCATGTTTTAAGTAATAACAGTAGTGGCAATCCAGATTGCATTTTCCTCCCTCGGCTTTAATGAACAAGCTATAAGGCAATGACGATGACATGGCGAAACCCCACAAAGAAAAACGGTAACCACTTATTAAATGGCATAACCTCGCCAGTATAAAAAACACCCTTACTCAAACCGAATTATAAATCCCTATACCTTGTATTAACTCTTTCAATTTTCGTTTGTTTGATGGGGTTGATATCGTGGTTTTATTTATCCCACTTAACCTAAATCTACTCAATATTAGAGAGGTTCTATGCTATCGAAACGATCTTTCCCATTGCTTCCACTAACGCTTGCGATCGTTAGCAGTTATTCCGTACAAGCCGCTCCACAAGAGAAAATAAAACCGTCTGCTGAAGAAGAACTCGCCTACACGCTCGGTGTGCAAGCCATGTTATATGGTGCAGGCCCACTGGCAATCTCTATGGTAAGACAAACCTCAACAGACACCGACCGTCCTTTAAGCAACGGTATGGCGCCGATGAACCAAATGGGCAAAACCTATCGACTCATGGGGCCTGACGATAAACTTGTTCCAACAGTGAACAACGACACACTTTACTCACAATCGCAAATTAACTTAGATCAAACGGGTCCTTTGGTGCTTGAAATCCCCGAAACCGACGATCGCTATTTCATCGTTCAGTTACTGGACAGTTACTCTGAAGCCATTGACAACTTGATATCCAGCAACGTTGGAACAAAAGGTAGCAAGGTGTTATTGGTCAATAGAGGCTGGAAAGGCAAAGTACCAAAAGGTATTGATAAGGTTGTAGAATCTCGCACACCCAATGTTTGGTATATCCAACGTACCGCCGTTGCGGGAGAAAAAGACCTCGCAGCAGCAAAAGGGGTTCATTCGAAGTTCGTTAATTACCCTCTTACCGAACTGGGGCAAACCCACCAAGCAGTAAAACAGACGCCAACCAATAAGGGGATGCCTGCACCAACTCTCCCTGTAGGTCTTGCATGGTACGCCGCGATTGATAATGAAATGCGTCACAACCCATTGCCGGAAGACAAAGCTATCGTTGAGCAATTCAAATACATTGGCATTGGCGGCGAGAAACCCTTTAATGCTAACGCGTTGTCTGACGCACAAAAACATGGTTTATTGCGTGCACTAGAAAGCTCACAAAACATTGTTAAATGGGCGAGCCGCTCTGTTGGAACTAAGAACAACGGTTGGTCGATGATGTATGAAGGTGGCCGCTATGGCAGCGATTACCTTAGCCGCGCAACCATTAACTTCCGCGCGATTGGTTTAAATACACCAGAACGTGCTTTGTATCCAAACCGCTATACCGATTCCAATAACAAGCAGCTCAATGGTCAAAATGAATACCGAATGACCATGCCAGCCAGTCCACCGGCAAACGCGTTTTGGTCTTTAACAATGTACGATGCGAAACATCTGTTCATGGTTGATAACCCAATTGATCGCTACTCCATCTCTAGCTTGAGAAAAGACGAACTGCAATACAACCAAGATGGCTCACTCACCGTCTGTATTCAACATAACAAGCCAAGCGATAAACAATGTAACTGGCTACCTGCACCTGAGGGCGATTTTTACTTACACATGCGTTTGTATGAGCCATCAAAAGAGGTTCTTAACAACCAATATTCACTGCCACAAGTGACCAAAACTCAAAAATAATAAAACCACTTTTTCTAACGATACTGCCTCGCGAATACTCTGTTAAGCGAGGTAGTGTCGTTTTAAGAGGACGAGCTTTCAATGAACAAACCCTTTTCACTCTCCCTTATTGCCAGTGGCTTACTCTTCGCCTTTCAAGCCGATGCAGCAGGTACGCTTGTTTCTGAAATGAGCCAAATGTCCGTCAGTACCGCAGGCGCAGGTGGTGCTGTTGTCGCCGAGAATGCATCCGTCGCTTTCAGTAATCCTGCCGGCATGTCTTATCTAGATACTCCATCTCTTTCGATAAATCTGGCTGCGATGGCGCTTGACATCAACTACGACGACAATGATTCCAGCCAGAGTGCGAATGACGCAGGCGGGTTTCAGCCTTATGGTTCTATTTATTATGTACAGCCTTTGTCGGATAAAATTCATGTTGGAATGAGCTTTTCTGCTCAAGGCGGCAGTGCACTAGATTATGGCACTGACTACGCAGGGAAAATGGAGCTGAACGATTTACGCTTGAGCGTGCTTCAGTTTAACCCAAGCCTCTCTTATCAAATTAATCCGCGCTGGTCTGTGGGGATGGGGTTGCAAATAGACTACGCCACTTATGAACAAAATCTCCTCATTGATCACGCACACTTAGAAACGGACTCTTGGACACTCGGCTATAACTTAGGTGCTATGTTTCAGATTGACGAAGATAACCGCCTCGGCTTGGCCTATCGTTCTGAGATGAACCATGACCTAACCGGTAAGCTCAATACCGATGCATTCCGTTATCATATTGCAGGGCCGATTTATAAAGACATTCCCGCAATGTCTGGTCAAGCTGGTGTGACAGTCCTAAACCCTCGCCAACTCGAGCTTTCTGGTTTACATCAAATCACGACACCACTCAGTTTGGTTTGGAGCCTTGGCTTTGAACAATGGAGTAAGAATAAATCCACTCATGTTGAAATCAACGATGACCGATTCACTCAAATTCCACGAAACTTTGAAGACGTTTGGTCAGCGGCTGTTGGTGCGAGATACCAAATCACATCAAAATTAAGACTCGAAGGGGGTGTTGGCTATGCCTCTTCGCCACTTGATGATGCATCGATACAGTCACCAGACCTTCCGGTCGATAGCCAACACAGATACAGCATTGGGATGAACTACCAATGGAGTCCAACAATCGACTTAAGCGGCTATTACAGCTATGTCGATTATGGCGACCCTGATATTGCTACAGACACCATGCAAGGCCAGTTCGATAACCAGAATCAATTCTTTGGTTTACTCGTGAACATGGCTTTTTAGATGGTCAGTTTTAGGTAATTGGTTTTAGGTGATTGATTTTAAAGATGATCGTGTTCACCGTTAAAAAAACATATTGATTGAATAAGAAAAAGGGGAAGTGAACCACTCACTTCCCCTTTTATTATCGCTTTTACACTACGTCGCTACTTCTTGCTATCCACAATGCTGTGGTCAGACATACCGATACCACCTGACTTTTGCGCAGGTGGGAATTCTTTCATCGATTTCTGGAATTTAACCATCTCTTTCTGAATGACTGGTACGGCCCAAGAGCGCTCTTTCATCCACAAGAACCAACCACGAGTTTCCGGCGTACGCTCGTATGGGTCCGCTTTAATGTCCATTAAGATACCTAAAGGCCAATTTTTCGCAGGCTCAACCCACTCTGTTTTGGTCTTCAAATGCACTTTCCACTTACCAACTCGAACCGCATTCAGATCTGTCTCGTTAAAGTAGAAGAACTCTTTACGTGGACTCTTCTCCCCTTTGGTCAGCATGTCCAACTGGTTGTAACCATCAAGGTGCGCTTTAAAACTTGTTCCGTTGATTTTGGTGCCGTTCAATAGCTTTTGCTTGATATTATCTTCACCCGCGGCCGCCATTAAAGTTGGAACCCAATCTTCCGACGTCATGAATTCGCCAGTGTATTGACCTTCAGGGATATGGCCCGGCCAACTGACGAGCATTGGCACACGGAATGCGCCATCCCATGTCGTGCCCTTCTGACCTTTAAATTGTGCTGAGCCAGCCATCGGCCAATGATCCAAGTTGATACCGTTATCCGCCGTGAACATGATAATGGTGTTATCGGTTAAACCTTCTTTATCCAGTTTATCCAATAGCACACCAACTTGATCATCCAACTCTTTCAATGCATCGAAATATTCGGTGTGCCCACTCGCGCCAAGATATTCGTCTTTAACGTGAATTTGTTGGTGCATACGAGATGGGTTAAACCACATGAAGAATGGCTTATCCGGCGCGTTTGCCTGATGCTCATCTATCCAGTTTGTGGCGAAATCAACAAACTCATCGTCGACATGCTTCATACGTTCACTGGTTAGCGGACCTTTGTCTTCAATCTTTTGTTTACCAACCGTGCCCCAACGTGGGTCTTTAGTGTTATCGAACTTATCCGTTGCAACAGAGTGAATGACATTACGTGGTCGACCAACAAAATTAGGATCTTGGGGAAATTCTGGTTGTTCGGGCATTTCCATCACATTCAAGTGATAAAGAAAGCCAAAGAACTCATCGAAGCCATGGCGAGTCAGTAGGAACTTGTTGCGATCACCTATGTGATCTTTCCCCACCGCAACGGTTGAATAGCCCTTGTCCTTGAGCATTTGCGCCAGAGTGGGGGTTTTATCCTGAATACCAATATTTGAACCCGGCTGACCTACTGTCGTTAACCCAGTTCGAATCGGATATTGACCCGTAATGAAAGCAGAACGACCAGCAGTAGAACTACCTTGGGCGTAATAATCACTGACCATCATACCGCTCTTCGCAATGCGATCTATATTGGGTGTATCAATCGCGCCTAAGCCTCGGTGGTAAGCAGAAATGTCTGCAGGGCTCACATCATCAACCATGATGGTAACTATATTCGGCTGGCCTGATGCCGCCATAACGTTTAACGATGCGCTCGATGCAATTGCGAGCGCTAACAAGGATTTTTTCATAGTACGACTACCCTACCTTTCAATTATTGTGTTGATGATTCGGCGGTGATGGCTGGAACTGTCCACTTCATATCAAGAATCGGCTTTGATGGAATATAGAGACGAGTAATGACGTAGAAGCCACTTTCAGGCGTTGCAAGCCAGTTGCTTTGCTTCGCACCCGTTGGTTTTTGATGAGAAAAGATCAGGTCAAACGACCCATCTTCATTTTTCTGTAAAGGGGATTGGCTATTGAGTGCATAACGTTTCAAGGAGTTATCGATCAGCATTTTGCTTTTCGCGTCATATACCGTGACCGACCAGAAAGCTCCAACCGGCGGCGCTTGATCAAAGTGCATGGTGTAGTTCTTTTTACCGGTTAGCGGCGCACCTTTGGCATCGGTATACGCTAATGGATAAAGCGCTTCAATAGCCCCTTGGCCACCTAAATAAGGATGTGCAATCATGGAACGCAGCGCATTGTCATCACCAAATTGGTCAAGAACAAACGAGTAATTCCAACCGTTTTTGTTGATGACGTTGGCTGGATTACCAATCTGCGCACTGACGATATTTTCACCGTCCTTAATGGCTTTTGCTAAGGCTTGCTGCGCTTGAGGTGTTAAGCGCTCACGATCAAAACCATCTTTGGTTAAACCAATCTTGGCAAACTGTCCCAATAACGCGCGTTGACGTTCATCGACTGGATTCGCTTTTAGGTATTCCCCAAGCTCGACAAAAAAGCGCAGTGGATCGGCTTCATCACCAGGCTGTTTCGCCAACGCTTTAGTTTTAACGTGCTTCGCTTTTCCTTCATAGACCGCAAGCGGCGTTAACTTGTAACCATCTTGAATCGCATGAACCGCAGGATAGTCTTGTTCACCAAAGACTTGTGTGCGTCCCCATAACCAAACTTTAGTCGTTGGTGCTTCGACCACAGTCAAATCGTAGGGAAGATCTTTTGGCTTTTCCCAACCCGGAGGCACAATAAGGTATTGATGAGATTGGCTACCCGTAGCCCTTGTCCCCACGTATTTGAATAGGTTGTGCCACATATCAAACAGATCGATCACGTAGTAGCGGTCTTTGACTTCTGGTACTGAAAGTACGATTGGGCCTTGGCTCAAATCAAGAATTGCACTGGAATAGAGTGTGTCTTGGTTTGCTGTCGGCATGTCGGTATCGGCAGGGCCAGGCAACTGACGCGCGTGCCCAAATTGGTTGAGTGGTGCTCGATAACTTGTTGAGGCTTGCGGTTTAGAAACATCAGTATATTGGCGAGCAATGCGCTCAAGTCGAACTAGGGTTGATCCCCAAAGGTAAGCATTGACTCCCAGTGTGTAGGATTCGGTATTCAGTGCTTGGCTTATTTGTTCTGCCACCGGAGTCGGTGTCGCTTCTGCGGCATAAACAGAGGTATAGGTTGAACAACTACATACCAATAGTGTTCCCGTCACCCATTTGGCTAAAGTGTGTTTCATAAGATTTCTCCTCTTTCAGCACACTTTATCTAAATTCGTTTTTTCCTTTTTCTATACCATCTATTAAGAAACGTAATAGGGATTGAGTTAAGCGATTAACTTATTGCAGATACACCTAAAACTCGGTTTCTTCCAATATCAGTTTGAGTTGGTTCTCCAGCCATTCCGTCAGAGGGTGACGACGATGACGTTGGTGGGTAAACAACGCCATATGACGGCGATGACCACTCGGAATAATCTGCTCAGGGAATGGCATAAAGCGGAACTCTTCCCCAAGTACGCTTAAAAACCGTTGTGGCAGAATACCAATGTAGTCGCTTTGTTCGAGCAATTGGAGCATCAGGTTTAAGTCACCCACTCGAGCATTAATGTTTTTATCAATTCGGTGTTGGTGCAATACCTTCTCAGCTTGAGACGCCGCATTGCTACCCGGAATAGCACAGATACAAATGGGATACTCCACAATATCTTCAACAAGACTGTTTTTTAGAGGGTGCTCAGCACGCATCAATAAGCCAAATCTATCCGCACCTAAATCTCGCTGCACCAAACTCTTATTGGTTTCTAAAGGAAGATAAGTCACCCCCCAACTACGTCGATGTGTATCAAGCTTGGTCGCTGTCCCCAAATCCCATTGCTGACATTGTACGGTCAAATTCGGCGTAAGCGTCGTTAATCGCTTGATCAGGGGCACACCAAGTAGAGTCATAAGTGGCGGAGCAAAATAGAGCTCGATTTCTTCCTCTTCAGAGTGGATATCCCATTGGGTATTCTCTAGATAAAGGGAATCTAATTGATCCAATACGGCCGGCAAGGTTTGTAGTATTTTCTCGCACTTAGGTGTTGGCTCTAGGGTGTTCTTGTCGCGAACAAACAAAGGGTCATCAAACTGTTCTCTTAATTTACGCAGCATGACACTGATGGTCGGCTGACTCAAATTCAGTTTCTTGGCGGCAAGCACCGTCTGCCTTTCTTCAGCCAATACCAACAATACATGTAAGAGGTTGTAGTCTTTACCCATTTCGCTTTCGCCTTTCTTTCATCTACTTAATATCATTCAATAAGTTAGATTTCGTATGTCAGAACGCTGAAAATTTTGCTTATTTGACAACGCAAAGAACACGCATTGCCAACCTTTTCATTAAAGGTATCACGACATTTTAAAGAAAGGTGATTCCCAACTCTTTTCTGGGTTACGCAACCACTGGTGAATTGAGAAGGGAATCTTGGAGTGTTCTTAACGCGCTATTTCAACTGAAGACTTATTTCGACAACGCCACAACCGTATGACGACGAACATTCGCTTGTGCATTCAGCGCTTGGAACGTCGAGCTGAACTGACCGGAAGTGGCCATAAAGCCATCGAGTTTCGCATTCACATCAGCAACACTTAACTGCTTGGATTGGCTCTGCACAGTACGCATTTGCGAGTTCAGCTCACCGTGAAACGCTTTGGCTTCATCCAAGCTGGTTTGCACCTGCCTTATGTGTTGATTCACTTTGGCGATGGTTTGCTTGATGCCATCACGAGAGCCTAAATCAAAGCTCAATTCAGCGATGCCATCCGGTTCTGATTTTAGGTTCAGAACATTCGCTTGCCCTGCAGGAAAGCGATGACCTTCGCCCGTCACTAGCACCTTTTGCTGCATTTGTTGATATGCCGTATCGCGCGCTTCAAACAAAATGGTGCCGTCTTCTGCCAGTGACGCTCGCATGCCCATCGCAATCAAACTGCGGTCGAGCATTTTCACGGTGCGCGCACCATCGGCTTGACCATCAAATTGGATCATCACCGATTGACCTTGCGGAAAATCTAAGCGGATTTGCTCGGCTTTCTCACTCAAACGATGCACGTTCAAACCGGGAATGGAGAAACGGCGAATATCCGCTTTATCCAGTTTGAGGTGCAGCTCATTATCAATCACTTTCTGCCCGTCAAAGCGCGCCTGTTCAACCACTTGTTGAATCGATGCTTTAGAACGTACTAGCCCTTCTTGCAAACCGGGAACATTCTGCACGCCTTGGTTGACAGCTTGGGTCAAACCTCGCTTGATTTGAGTCAGCTCTTTACCAATCACTTGCAACGACTTAGAGGCAATTTGCACCGCAGTTGCTTGTTGCTGACCTTGAGTAAGCTGAATACCGGAAACGGAATAGGCTGACGCGGTGTCAGCCTGAACTTGCGTAGGACGCGGTTTAATCGCACTGCTCGAATCCGCTGAGCGGGTTGGCATGATAGAGGCTTGTTCTTGCCCACCTAAGCGTATGCTATGGGGTCTTACCTCTACTGTGCTCATCACCATACAAAACTTCCTTAAATACGATCAAACAGGTTGAGATCGTTGATCTTCACGTAGCTAGCTTGCGTTGCTTGTAACGCGGCCATGTAGTTGCTCAAACGTACTGACGCCTCACCGTAATCCAATGCAGATAAGTCACTGGTCACCTTATCAACGAACAGCTTGTTTTCACCGTGTGCGCTGTCCATTAGGTCGAGGTTATTATGGCGACCACCAATTTCTGTCATCGCCCCCAGTACGTTCGCCAAGGTATCATCAATGGCAGATAAGCTAGCGTCTACTTCCGCTTGAAAATTCGGACTCGGGTTCTCAAATTCTGCAATCAACGCATCGATTTGGTTCAAAACATTATCGCCACCACCAAGCTCCAGAATCTCTTTCGCCGTCATGTTGGAATCCATGGTCACGCCTTTTGCGACGGTTACCACGCGTTTATCGCTATTTCCATCAACTTGGTACGCACCGCCAGCATTGCTCACCGCAGGCGTGTCCGTCTGAGTACCAGAAAACAAGTAGTGGCCTTCTTCATCTTGAGCATTGAATGAGGATTCAATGGAATCACGGTAGCTTTTAAGCTCGATGATCATGCCGCTACGGTCTTCATCAGTTAATGTGCCGTTCGCGCCCCAAAGCACCAAATCACGCACACTCTTCAAGCTCTCGTTGACCGAATCCAAGTGGGTTTCTTGAGCAGAAAGTGTGGTTTTCAGATTAGCGATATTGCTCTGATACTGGCCAATTGCGCTGTTTTCACGCTCAAGGTTCAGCAGCTTAATCGACGCCATAGGATCGTCAGAAAGCTTGGTTAGTCGGTCACCCGTGGCCATTTGTTGAAGAACATGC
This sequence comes from Vibrio hyugaensis, assembly GCF_002906655.1. Lineage (NCBI taxonomy): Bacteria > Pseudomonadati > Pseudomonadota > Gammaproteobacteria > Vibrionales > Vibrionaceae > Vibrio > Vibrio hyugaensis. The sequence continues at coordinate 1,948,798 of NZ_CP025795.1, forward strand.
CCCAAACCTGCATTGTTGGTTTGCAGGCTTTGCAGCATCATTTGGCTAAATTGACTGTCACTGATTCGCATCTCGGGTTCCTTTTAGAATAACTGCAATACAGAGTCGAAAAGCTGGTTAGCGGTGCTAATGACTTTCATGTTGGCGTTGTGTGCGTTAGCAAATGTCATCAGGTTCGCCGCTTCTTCATCGCTGTTCACCGCACTGACGTTGTCGCGCGCGGCATGCGCTTGTTTGTTCATTGCTGCTTTAGCTTCATAATCCGCTTCTGCTTGGCGGGCTTTGATCGCCGTTTCACCAACCATTGCGGTGAACGCATCGTTTAAGCTCAGCGAGCCATAGCCAGTAACTGAAACCGGCTTATTGCTCAGTTGAATTAGGTCATTCAACACATCTGCATTACCCGGAGTGCCATCACTGGAGAACGCCAACTCTTCCGCGCTGATATCAGTAATGGTTAGGCTTGCTGCTGGGTTTGCCGGATCGTAGCTAAACAATGGCTTGCCCGGATTGCCGTTAAGATCTTGCCCTGTCGCCAGCACAGCGTTGTATTCATCCGCCAATGCTTTTGCCATGTCATCCAAAGCGACTTGGTTTGGCTTTAGCACTTCGGTTTGATAATCGTTAATCGCGCCCAACTTGCCGCCTACCGAATGGTCAATGACAAAGCTTTGCGAGGCGAAATCGACACTCAAATCCGCAAGATATGGGTCGCTTGGGTCTGGCTTCGCTGTCAGCTGACCGTAATCCGAACCCATTACCAAAGGCTGACCAGAAGCGAGTGTCACCTGCATGCTGCCGTCTGGTTGGTCGGTAGTTTTGATTTCAACGATTTGAGAAAGCTCGCCAATCAACACATCGCGAGTGTCCATCAATTGAGCCGGATTGCCGCCCGTGCCTTGCATCTCTACGATCTGCTTGTTCACATCCGCAATGTTCGCCATCAAGCTATTGGCATGGTTCAACGCCGCAGTGCGCTGGTCACTCATGTCTTTATGCTGATTGTGAAGAGACTCTGTTAACGTATTGAATCGGCGCGCCAACGCTTCCGATTCATTAATGATCTGCTGACGGTATGGGATTGATTCTGGTTTTACTGTGGCATCATTAAGCGCAGCATTGAGGGAATCTAACCCCGCAGAAACACTGAATCCATCCGCGCCAAGCGTATTCTCGAGCTGGCTCATTGCGGTGGTATAACCCGCTGAATAAGCCGCTAAACTGTTGGTGGACCACGTTTGCTTCACCAAGAACTGGTCTGTGACACGGCGAATGCTCGTCACTTCAACGCCCATGCCTGGGCTGAGCTTGTTGTACTTACCGTCACCGACAGACGCGGTTAGCGCTTGTTGTCGGCTGTATCCCGGCGTGTTGATGTTTGCCACGTTTTGCGCGGTCACATCCAACGCCACACGGTTCGCGTTTAAGCCTGAAAGGGCGATATTAACAAGGTTCATTTACAGCTCCATTTTCCTGATCAGCGGCTGAGTAAACGCGGTCGTCATTCCGGCTTCACCGAGCACTTGTTTAACAGAGGCGACCGCTTGCAGCGTGGGATTAACTGCGTCGGTCTTCATCGCGATTTCATCGTTTTCAAGTTGTGACGTGCGTTCAAGGCTGACCACTTTTCCATCGTTCGCCGGAGACACATTACGTGATTGGTCGAACGCCACTTCGCGCATTGAAGGGCTAAGTTGCTGGATCAGCATATTGGCGATGCCGGAGTTCTGTTTTTTCGCCAACTCCATCGCTAACTGCCCATCGTACATATCGCGAAACACGCCTTGTTGTTGGCTGGCAAACGGGCTGTCTTTGTCGGCCAATACATCACTGCTGCTGCGCATTTGGCGTAGCACCATTTGTAGGAACATCGCCTCGAATTGACCCGCAACCACTTCAAGAGCACCTTCTTGATCGCGGCTTTTCTTGATGCTCGCTAGGGCGCTGTTGTCGTGATACATCATGGTATTGATTTGTGCTTGATCGCCGCTTGTATCTAACTTCATCGCTAACTCCTTAAATCACCACAAGCTCAGCATTCAGCGCGCCCGCTTCGTTCAATGCTTGCAGAATCGACATCAGATCCGTTGGCGTTGCACCCAAGCTGTTTACGGCATTGACGATGGTGTTCAGTTCCGTACCCGGAGGCCAAATCACCATTTGCGCTTGCTCTTCGTTTACTTCGATTTGGGTTTGATCCACGACTTTGGTTTCACCATCAGCAAACGCGTTCGGTTGGCTGACTTGTTGAGACTCGGAGATTCGAACAGTCAGGTTGCCGTGGCTTACTGCCGCTTCACCAACCTTAACGTTCTTACCAATTACCACCGTACCCGTACGTGAGTTGAAGACGATTCGAGCTGGTTTGCGACCTTCTTCCACGCTCATTTCTTCCAACATCGACATCATGGTGACACGCTGTTGGGTGTCCATTGGTGCACGCATTTCGACACGCGCTTTGTTGATCGCTTTCGCTACGTTTGGACCAAAGGTATTGTTGATTTCACGGGCAATGTTTTTCGCCGTGGTGAAGCTAGGTTTACGCAGGTTCAGAGTAATTTCATCGCGTTGGTTAAAGTCGGTTTCGATTTCTCGCTCTAACGTAGCTCCGTTTGGAATGCGACCCGCGGTTGGTGTGTTTACTTCTACTTTAGAGCCGCTTCTGCCTTCGGCTGACAAACCGCCAACAACCACGCTACCTTGAGCAATGGCATACACTTCACCATCGATACCGCGCAGTGGCGTCAGCAGTAACGTGCCGCCACGTAAACTTTTCGCATCACCGATAGAAGAAACCACTACATCCAATGTCTGCCCCGGTCCCGCCATTGGGTCAACGGATGCGGTAACACTTACGGACGCAACGTTACGTAATTTTGGGTTCATGCTGTCATCAATCTGAACACCAAATTGGCGCAGCATGTTGGTTATCGATTGGGCGGTGAATTTCACTTGGTTACGGTCGCCTTGACCGGCCAAGCCCACTACTAAACCGTAACCGACCAATTGGTTTTCTCGGATGCCCTGCACATCCACCAAGTCCATGATCGGAATTTCCACTTCAGCTTGTGAAGTGGCAGGAAGTCCCAAGGTCAGAGCCAATAGGAAAGAAGTAAAGAATGCGTTGATTGGCTTCATTAGAATGGTACCCATGGGCTGTTGAAGAACTGAGTCAGCCACCCGGCTGCGTTGCTGTCGGCTAATGCGCCACGACCAGCGTAGGTAATGCGAGCATCCGCAATACGTTGAGAAGACACTTGGTTGCTGCGGTTGATATCATCAACACGCACAATGCCCGTTAGGCGAATAAACTCGTCGCCTTGGTTGAGTCGGAGCCACTTTTCACCGCTAATGCGAAGCACGCCATTTGGCAGTACCTCATGCACCGTCACGGTGATCGCCCCTTGTAACTTGTTGCCTTGCGAGCTGGATGCACTGCCATCGAAGTTACGGCTACCATCAATACTCACCCCCAACTCATCAATGGTTTTGGTGCCAATGGTTGGCGTAGCAAAGTCGACGGTAGAGCTTTTACCAAACTGGGTGCCCGCTTTCTTGCTGGACTCGGTCTCTTCAGAAAGCTGCACAGTCAAGACATCGCCCACGCGGTAAGCGCGACGGTCTTGGAATAACGTCATGGTGTATTGGTGACGATAAAGGCTGCCGGATTTGGCTTCTGGCAAGGTGTAATCCAGCACTGGCGGCGCGTATTCCTCTGTGTTTGGCTCAGGTGGAATAAACTCCTGACGCCCTGCACATCCCACCAGCAACACGACGGCAACTGCCCAACTCTTCGAAAGCCATTTCATTGCTTTTTCCTTCATCATCACCAATTTCTTACTTACATCGATTGCGCGACAAACTTCAGCATGTCGTCTGCGGCAGAAACCACTTTGGCGTTCATCTCATACGCGCGTTGAGTGATGATCATGTCGACCATCTCTTCCACTACCTGCACGTTTGAGCCTTCTAAAGCGCCCTGTTTGATGCTGCCCGCACCGTCTTCGCCTGCAATTAATTCATCCGCAGGACCACTTGCTTCTGTCTCACGGAACAAGTTACCGCCAACGGCTTCTAGACCGGCTGGGTTGATGAACTTCGCCAGCGTGATTTGACCCAGTTGCTGCGGCGTTGGGTCGTCAGCCGATGTGGTTGTTACCGTGCCATCCACACCCACAGAGAACGAAATCGCGTTGTCTGGGATTTGAATTTGTGGCTCTAGTGGCAAACCTTGGCTGTTGACCATCAAACCCTCTGAGTTGATGTGGAACTGACCATTACGCGTGTACATGATCTGACCGTCAGAGTTTTCGATTTGGAAGAAGCCTTGCCCCATCACCGCTAAATCCAACTCTTGAGTGGTATTTTGTGTGTTGCCTTGAGTGAAGACTTTCTGCGTACCGACTACGCGAACACCGGAACCAAGCTGAACACCGCTTGGCAGTTCATTCACTTGGTCGACTTGCGCGCCCGGCTGACGCTGAATGCTGTAAAACAAGTCTTCAAACACCACGCGGTCACGCTTAAAGCCGACCGTGTTAACGTTCGCTAGGTTGTTAGAGATGGCAGTCATTTTGGTATCTTGAGCTGCCATGCCCGTTTTACTTACCCATAATGCTGAATGCATTGGTTATCTCCTTTGGACGAGAATTCCTTTATATACCCAAGTGACTTCAAGATGCAGGATTCAGAGCGCTGTCATTGATTCGAGATCAAGGAAAACAACGCAGTGTAATAGCCAGCTCTTTCCAAGTTGTTTGACGCAGAAGTCGGGTCAATGACACGCTCCCGAAGGGCGAGTTGTCTTGGCTTGTATACTTTGTTGCCGATTCTTGATTTAGGCCCACTAGACCTTTAAATCGCCGCCGCGTCTACAAACCAAGTCATTCTCGCTGAACCTAGCATCTTGAGGTTACTTGGGTATAAAGGGGTTATCTCGCCGCCATCAATTTGTTTCCGGCTTGCGCCAAGGTTTCTGCGGTTTTCATCATGCGGACTTGCATTTCGAAGTTACGTGTCAACGACATCACGCTCAGCAACTCATCAATGGCAGACACGTTACTGCCCTCAATGTGCTCTGGAGAAAGCTGCACGGTTTCATCCGCTGGGAAAGGCACACCATCTACGCTATGTAGCAAGCTGTCGCTCTCTTTTTGCAGTTGGTTGATTGGTGGTTTCACCATCTTCAAGGTGCCCACTTCCACTTCTGCACCACCACCCGGAGGAATCACAGAAACGCGGCCACGTTCACTGATTTCAATCTTCTGAAAATCAGGCACAACGATTGGTCCGTTTTCACCGACAACAGGGAAACCATTGATGCTCATTGCGCCAAAGGTATCGACTTTGATGTTGCCCGCTCGGGTGTAAGCTTCATTGCCAATTGGCGTTTCGACGGTGAGGTAGCCCTCGCCCATGATCGCCACGTCCAGAGGACGACCGGTTTTCATGATGTCGCCAGAATCAAAACGCGTTGCGGCTGAGTTGGTCACCACCATGGTGCGGCCATCAAAGCCAGCACCTTGTAGCTCAACGCTACGAACGCGTTCCATATCGGCACGGAAACCTGCGGTGTCAGCGTTCGATAAGTTGTTCGAACGTACGTGCTGAGCTTTGAGAACTCGACTCGCACCCGACGTGGCAGTAAATAACAAGCTATCCATGCGACTCTCCCATTACACCGCGTTGAACAGAGCTTGAGTTAGCTTGTCGTTGGTCGAAATGGTTTTCGCATTCGCTTGGTAGTTACGCTGCGCCGTCATAAGCGCAACCAACTCGCTGGTTAAGTCAACATTAGAGCCTTCTAGCGCACCCGGTGTTAAGTCACCCAATGTGCCCGTACCCGGAACACCCATAATTGGCGCGCCTGAGCTAAAGCTTTGTGTCCAAGCCGTGCCGCTCACTTTCGATAGACCTTGCGTGTTAGCAAAATCCGCAAGCACAACCTGACCTTGCAGCTGAGACTGACCATTGGTGTAAGTCGCGTAAACCATGCCGTTGTCTTCCACTCGAACGCCCGCAAGCTCACCAGAGGTGTAACCGTTCGGGTTGTTGGTGCTCACGCCAAACGCAGCGCCAAACTGAGTGCTGCCGTTCAAGCTGATATCAATGCTCATTGCGTTTGCGCCCGCTGCTGGGAATGCAACGTTGAAAGAACCTGTTGGAGAAGCTAGCGTGCCGTCAGTATTGAACTGAACCGTTTGAGACGTTGCTGGCGTCGTTGGTGCACCGTCGACTTCCACGTTCACTTGCCATTCGTTATCTGATGTCTTCGTGAAGTACTGAGTGACTGTGTGCGAGTTGCCAAGTGAGTCGTACACCTTAGTGGTGTAAGAAGAGTTGAATGAGTTTGGATCGGAAGAATCGAATGGGTAAATCGCTTGGTCGACTGCCGTTGCGCTTGCGTCGAAGTTCGCCACAAAGTCCAGATTGTCGGTCGCTTTTGCGTTAAGTGAAGACGTCGAAACTTTGATATCACCAACAGAGCCAGTTTGAAGGTTCGCATTGTTGTCTACGCTGTAACCTTGCAACTTGGCACCGTTATTTGCGGTCACAAAGTTGTTCTTATCAGTGCCAAACACACCTGCGCGAGTGTAAAGCATCTGCCCCATGTGATCTTTCGTCACGAAGAAGCCGCTGCCGTTGATCGCCAAGTCCATTGCACGGCCTGTGCCTGTCACCGAACCATTTTTATCGAAGTTCTGAGAAATCGACGCCACTTCTACGCCGCCCGGTTGCATACCGTTGTAAACCGCTGCAAATTCTGTGCGTCCACCTTTAAAGCCGTACGTTGATGCGTTGGCAATGTTGTGGCTGATGGTGTTTAACTCTGTGTTGGTCGCGTCCAGACCACTAAGTGCGATGTTAAAACTCATAAATAACCTCTGATTTCCTTATTTGGTTAAGCACCAAACTGAGTGATTTGATAGAAAGGGACGTTGCCAACGCCTTGAACATTGACCAGTGCTGCGCCACCTGAGCTAGGAATTCGTACCTGCTCAACCGTGCCTGCCAGCAAAACATTTGGGCTCTTTTGCCCTTCTTGAACTTCCACCGCAACGGTGTATTTACCCGGTTTCAAACCAAGCTCTTCTGGATTGATCGAGAACTCGACGTCACCCGCACCGTGTGCACCTAAAGGCACTTTGGTTGATTGGCCGAACTCATCTTTGACGACTAATGTCACTTGGTTCGAACCGTGTTCAAGCTCGACCTTGCCACTTTGCACGCCTTCACCAAGTTCAAACTCGTTTGAAGAGACGTACACGGTTTGACCAACCAAACCAGCCGTTGAAAGCACCTGCATGTTGTCGAGCAATACCATGCTGTTTTGCATCAGCATCGACATGTTTTCAGTACTTTGAACTTGCGAAAATTGCGCTAGCTGGCTGACATACTCAGTGCCATCAAGCGGGTTAAGTGGATCTTGGTTTTGAATTTGCGCCACCATGAGCGAGATAAACTCGTTTTGCAGTGACGTTGCGCTGTTCATATCCGATGGGTTCGCTGAAATGCCGCCAGTATCACCACTAGCGGTAGTTGCGACTGGTGCGTCAGAAGAGAGCGCGGTGTATTGTGCGAGACTCATTAATTGCCCTGCCCTAGTCGAAGCAGACCTTGCTGCATGCTTTTCACATTCGTCAGCACTTCCACGTTAGTTTCAAAGCTGCGCGTTGCGGACATCATGTCGGCCATCTCTGACACCACATCAATGTCTGGGTAGTACACGTAGCCTTCGTCGTTCGCTAACGGGTTGTTGGGTTCGAAGCGCTTTTCTGCCTGACCTGCGTTTTGCACCACATCTACAATGCGCACTTCCGCATTCGGATAAACACCGTTTTCCGTCGCCATCTGCGTTTTCTGATACACAGTGGCAAACACAGGTTTGAGTGCTTTGTAGGCATCATCCGGATTGGCAGACACCGCATCTGCGTTGGCAAGGTTACTGGCTACCGTGTTCAGGCGAACGGTTTGCGCCGTCATCGCCGAGCCAGTGATCGAATAGATATCAGTAAATGACATGTTTAACGTCCCTCAATCACTTTCGCCAAGCCACTGAATTTCATGTTGAGAAACGTCAGGCTAGTTTGAAAGTCCATGTTATTTTGTGTGAACTTGGCTTGTTCAACGCCCAATTCCACAGTGTTGCCGTCTTTGCTGTTTTGGTAAGGCACCGAATATTGCGCCTCAACCTGAAACTTCGGCACCGGTTTGTTCACACTGCCCGCTGACATTTGGTTCATCACGGTGGTGAAACTTAGGTCCTTTGCCAAGTACCCTGGGGTATCAACATTTGCTAGGTTACTGGCGAGGACTTTGGTACGCTGAACGCGAAAATTGAGTGCCTCTGGATGTACACCTAACGCATTTTCGAATGTGATCGCCATGCATCTTTCCTTAAAGTCGGCTCGAATACGCCAAGATCAAAACAAGATGCATGCCATAAAATTTAGTTATATATATCAATGAATTACAAACAAGGAAGGAAGCCTCGCTTCCGGTTTACGGAAACCATTCAAACCAAGGGGAAAGGTCGATTTTCCTCAATCATGCTGCTTTGCGGTTTGGCTTTGAGTGCAAGCTCAGTCAGTGCTTTAGCGAATGAGAAAAACCTAACCGCAGACGAGTTAAAAGCCATTGTCGGCGAGCAGTTTGAGCAAGAAGTGGCGCAAGTAGCACACTCACGTCAATGGGGAAACTACCAACTCGATTATCAAATATGGGTGCCAAGCTCTGCCAATCATCTACCGGTTTGTGACGCACCTTTGGCAATCACAGGACGCGATAATCGCCCGTTGCCTGTTGGCAATTTAAAACGTGCTGTCAGTTGTGAGGCGGTGAGCTCTCCATGGCGCATCAATGTCACAATCAAATCGGCGGTGACACTTCCTGTTTTGGTCGCCACCAGCACAATTGACCGCAACGAAACCCTCTCAGCCTCAAACTTAAAATCAGAAACACGCACGATTTCACGCCAAGACGATTTCTACACGAAAGCAAACCAAGCCATTGGACTTGTGACCACCCGCCGCATTCGAGCAGGTCAAATCATTGACCCAACCAACTTAAGCTCTCCACCGCTGATCGAGAAAGGCAACGAAGTGATCATCATCGCCAGCAAAGATGGATTTAGTGCCAGCACCAAGGGGGTCGCTTTAGAACAAGGTAAGAAAGGTCAGCAGATTGAGGTAGAAAACACCAGTTCTGGCAAGGTGATACGCGCTGTTGTAACGGGGCTCAATCAGGTGCATACCCAATTTTGATTTTGGACTCAGGTTATCATTTTTCGATTTAGGCACTCGTCAGCGCAGGTGAACTTCGAGTACAAAAAATAAATATTTAATGTTCATCACACCCTAGTCGCCTATTCGATTTAGAACATGATGATTGAGGACAACAGCATGAAAATCGACAAAGTCGCGGGCGGTCATGTCCCACAAACTAAATTCCAGCAGGCGAGTAAAAAGCCAATCGACACCATCGCACAGAGCAAAATTAACGAGCCAGCATTCCAAGCGAACACTGCTGCGATCGATCGCGCTCAAGCAGAAATGAAGTCCCTGCCAGACGTAGACATGGCAAAGGTTGAGCAAATTCGTAATGCATTAGCACGTGGTGAACTGAGTCTAGATACCAAAGCATTATCCAAAGCAGTAATGCAATTTCACACCGGTCACGAGTAACGCAGCGCATTAGGAGTCATGCATGGCAACGGCGGCATCACAGCATATTCAGCAGTTTGTTCGTTCTATTTCGGAAGACATCAAACTCTACCAGCAATTGTTGGGGCTGATTCAGCAGCAAAAAGCACTGTATTTGAAGTTCGATGGTGAGGCACTAAGCGAGAACATTCAAAAACAAATGCCGATTTTGAATCAGCTTGGTCGTTCTGCAAGTGAAAGAAGCCAGTTAATGCGTAAGCTCGGATTGCCTTGTAATGAGACCAGTGTGAATCGTATTTTCAATGCCTTGCCAGCCAAGATTGGTACGCAAGCGAGAAAACAATGGACGCTGTTGGAATCCTTGGTGAAACAATGCCAACAGGACAATCAGAGCAATGGCCAAAGCTCTGCAGCGTTCCAAGAGTTAGTCAGTCAACTCAAACAACCTGTGCAACACACTTATGAAGAGCGTTCGTTCTAAACAACGATTCTCGCCTTGCCTGCAGAGTCTACCGCCATCCCGGTCGATTGCTGTGGGCTTTTTTGTTTTGTGCGTGATGTGCTTGTCTCCAATGACGATGGCCAAGCCGCATGAAGTCACTATCAATCAACAATATCAAGTGCTCGCGCCATATCAAACGCAAATTACCCAACGTCTCGATTCCGTTAGCCCGCTTCTCGAACATATTTTCAAACAGCTTAAGCAAAAGTCTTTGCCCGCCAACTTGGTGTTAGTGCCCATGCTGGAATCATCCTACAACCCGAAAGCAGTCTCACACGCCAATGCCGCCGGTTTATGGCAACTGATTCCTGCTACAGCGACGCGCTTTGGCTTGCAAGTGAGCGATAAGCAAGACGAGCGCTTTGATACCAAAGCCAGCACTCAAGCCGCCATAAGATATTTAGAATTTCTGTATAACAAGTTTGATCAAGATATTGCGCTCACTCTGGCCGCTTACAACGCAGGTGAAGGTCGCGTTGCACGTGCCATCAAAAAAGCAGGCAGCCAAGATTTCACGGCACTTACTTTGCCGAAAGAGACTCAGCAATACGTCAATCGCTTTTACGCGTTGGAACGTTTGGTGAACATACAGCAATTGCGTACCGATTCTTTCCAGCCATTACTTTTGTTTGCAAACCATTCCACCATCTACGCCGAACCGCTTATAGACCTTAGTCGATTGCCCCCACTCGTGGAATTGTGAACACTCTCACTAAATTCCACCAATGTTAGAAGCACGTAAAATTACAAGATCCTGTTCTGCCAATTTGCAAACTCGTGATCTCGATGCAAACGCGTGCATAAAAGTTACGGTAATGTATCTCAAAGATAAGAAAGAGCAGTGGTTTGCTGATAATTTACCAACTTGCACTTGTATATTGACTAGATATCCATCACATTACGTGTGCAAATAAAGTGAAAACCAATAGTTAGACCTATTAATTATTTACACAACAAATATAAAGCCGCTATTGTTTTCACAGATTGATACAAAAAACAGAATATCAAGATGACGCTTCGCTTGCGCGTCTGGAATAAGTCCGGGTTCCGGGGGGGAGCTCGGACTTTTTTATTGCTGGGAAGTTACAATTTTGATCTGAGGAGGGTTACAACAACTCTTTTGCGATAAGTTGTAGCAAGAAGGTTTCGCGTTCAATGCTCATGCCTTTCTTCGGACTTTCCGCCATCGTCTTTTCATTGTGCGCGATCGCGTCGTGAACATTCATCCAAACTGGGCGCATGCCGTTCTTCACTTCGTAATCTTCATAAGCCGTTTCACCTAGCTCACGGTCAATTTTGCACGTGTAGCAATAAGACGTCATGTGCATCACATCGGCATCGTCTTTGTACCAAGGACGAAATTCTTCGAAGATACCGTAAGGCTTGATGTTGTGAATGTTCTTCGCACCCGTTTCTTCTTCCAACTCACGAACCAAACCTGCAATCACATCCTCACCGTCATCGATGCCACCGCCAGGCAGGGTGTAATCGTGGTAACGCTCTGTGTAAAGAAGCAGGACATCTTCACCATCTAATACAATGGCGCGCGCCGCATTGCGTTGGAAGATGATTTTGTCATCCAGATGTTCGATATCTGGGTGCGTGGTGGTTTTCAAATGTCTCATCGCAGATTCCGCTGTGAATGTTTTGCGCGCATACTACCGAAATTCATGCGCATTCCCAAGTTTCAATTTGAGCACGTCTGAAACAAATATAGGCGAACAGTGAGCAAATTCTAAAATTGCACAGAATTCCCTTACAAGCGTCGTGCTTTTAACAAACATAAGACAATATTTTTCTGAAACTCTCCTATAATCAACACACTACTCGTTAATCCCATGCGGAGATCAAGAATGAAAAAGACAACTTTAGTAACGGCAGTGGCAGCAGCGATGGTGTTGGCAGGTTGTTCAACTTATGAAGGTGCGACTCGCTCAAATGAATACACATCAGCAGCAAACCCAGCAGCGGTATACTGCGTACAGCAAGGCGGCGAGCTAGATACAGTAACGGAAAATGGTGAACGCGTAACTTACTGCCAACTGTCTGAAAACGAGCGCTTTGAGCAGTGGGAATACTACCGCAACAACCACAAAGAAGATGGCGAGTCGTAAACAACGTTAACATTTGCGCAATCTAAGATTACAATTTTATCAACAAAGGAGCGTTAAGCTCCTTTTTGTTTACCGTAAATTTCCCTACATTCTGATACTTAGCCCTTTATCCACCAGCCTTACCGCATAGCGATACGATATCGAACGGCGTTTTATTCTGACATTTCCCTGACATTACTTTCCAAGTGGTCAATAAAATCCCTTGCACACATCACGAAATTTCACGTTTTTTCCACATTTTTATCGGAGCGGGTGGTCAGGATGAAAACAAATACTGTTAAGCAGGCCGAATCGGCACAAACGAACGTCATTACAGAAGAATCAAAACGCATCATCTATAAGTCGATGCTAAGTGCACTCACCATTGTTGCCATCAGTATTTTAGTCAACCTAAGTATCCGAGTGGACTACGTTTTATTAGGTTCTTCATTGGGCGAAACCTCTATTACTGAAACACTGCAATTGATCATGCTGGCGGTTGCATCTTGGTCTTTCTTCCGCATGTCTAAACAAGAGACTCATGTCTCACATGCCGCGATACTTATTTCAGGCTTTTTTGCGGTATTGATGATCCGTGAAATGGATTACTGGTTTGACATGATCCACCACGGTTCTTGGGTCTTTCCTGCCCTTGCGTTAGCGGCACTGGCTTGTGCGAAAGCGTACCAAGGTGGTAAAGGCACCGTGAACGAAATGGCAACCATTCTACAATCACCTTACATGAAGCTACTTATCGGCTCAGTGATCTTGTTGTTGGTGTTCTCTCGCCTATACGGCATGGGCAGCTTCTGGCAACACGTAATGGGCGAGCACTACGTACGCGATGTGAAAAACATCTCAGAAGAAGGCATGGAGCTGTTGTGTTACAGCCTAATCGCGCTGAGTGCGGTACGCACACGTCGCGAACTTAAGCGTCAGTAAGTTGAAGTTGCTTAACTAGCCATTCGCTTCGGGGTCAAATTGCAGATTCAACGCCGTTAATATCGGATGAAATACTGCCAACGCTTGCTCTGCTGCAACCACTGAATCATCAAAGGCCGTCATTTCGATGGCCTTTTTCATCTCTGCAATTAGCTCTCGCACTTCAGGCTCTAAATCGAGCGCTTGAAGCTTTTCTATCGCACTAAGACCAATGGCTAAAGGCTTTGCTCGTACCTCAGCGAGATCACGTTCAAAGGCTCCACGCTTAACTCCCTCGAGATACACGCGGTAAGTCGTGAGTTCATCAAACAACAAAAATGCTTCCGCTAAAACGCCTGTATTGGGGTAAGGCACACTCACATGATGCGAGAGATCGAGTGGAATATTGAGCTTTACCCCCATGTCCGCACAGCGCGACTTCAAGACGCGCAATAAGCCCTGTTCATCCATTAAGGTTTGAATCTCGATGATGCGCTCTAGGTGATAGTCATTGGAGAGTAATGTGACTTCGATGGTTTGCCCTGCCTCGCAAAGACCACTTCTCAATAATTCCGCAGCAGCATTTTGCATGTTCTGCACCGTATTGAGTGAACGATTCTCGATAATGACCTGCTGCTCAGGAAAATCGATTTCCCTAGTCTTGGCTAACTGGCAAAAGTAGCGGTACATCGCATCCGCTTCTGAGTCGGTTTGTCCTTGAGTCACACCGCCACAAAAAACCAAGGCAGTCGTCTCAAAGCAAAATTCGTTTAAAACGTTCAACAGCGCTTCCACGCGTGATCGGCCTTCAGCACTCAACTGATCGTGCACTAAGCGCTTACCTAGAATGATCACTACCTTGTTTAACTTCATTACCCAGATCTCAATTACTCATACTTTAGCGAACAATTTGTATACAAAAATTTGCTTTGCCAATACTCTTTCAGGCATTAACATCTAATTAACAATGTCGTTCTAGAGACCTGAACAAAGGTCCGCAGAGAAAGGAAGTCAATTATGCTGTCGATTTTCGATATTTTTAAGGTCGGTGTCGGTCCATCCAGTTCCCACACCAATGGCCCAATGCTCGCAGGTTACCATTTCACTCAATTACTTAGCGACTCTATGGCGAAAGTGCACAAGGTGCAAGTTGACCTTTACGGTTCTTTATCGCTGACTGGCAAAGGCCACCATACAGACCGTGCCACCGTCCTTGGTTTGATGGGCAATAAGCCCGATACCATTAAAATGACCAGTGCCAAAAGTGCACTGCAACATACCATTGAACATGGCACCCTCTCAGTCGCAGGTGTTCATGAAATCGTGTTTAGCTATGAGCACGATATCGTCTTCCACAGTGATAACCTTCCCCTTCATGAAAATGGCATGACCATCACGGCTTATGATGCTGCTGGTGATCAGGTGGCGTTTGAAACTTACTATTCTATCGGTGGTGGCTTTATTGCAACCGCTGCCGAGTTGGAAAATGGCAGTACCGAAGCGGAAGTACAGGTACCTTACCCATTCAAATCCGCCGATGAAATGCTAGAAAAAGCCGAGCAAAACGGATTCAGTTTAGGTGGAATGATTCTGCAAAATGAACGCACTTTCCGTGAGCAGGAAGAGATCGATCAAAAAGCCGAACAGATCTGGAAAGTGATGTCGCTCTGCATGCAACGAGGCTTTGATACCGAAGGGATTCTCGAAGGCGGGTTGAACGTAACGCGCCGAGCGCCAAACCTACTCAAAAAACTCGAAGCCAATGCGGCAGTAGAGAACGATCCAATGGAGATCATGGATTGGATTAACCTGTTTGCTTTCGCAGTAAGTGAAGAGAACGCCGCAGGTGGTCAGGTAGTGACGTCGCCAACCAACGGTGCTGCTGGTGTTATTCCCGCCGTGCTTATGTACTACCATCGCTTCATTAAAGAGCTCGATAACAAGCAACTGAAAGACTTCTTAGCCGTGGCGGGGGCAATTGGCATCTTGTACAAAACCAACGCTTCCATCTCAGGAGCAGAAGTCGGATGCCAAGGCGAAGTCGGCGTATCTTCTTCGATGGCGGCCGCAGGCTTAACGGCACTGCGTGGAGGCAGCAATGAGCAAATCTGTATTGCCGCAGAGATCGCCATGGAGCATTCACTTGGCATGACTTGTGACCCAATAGGCGGTCTAGTTCAGGTGCCGTGTATTGAGCGAAACGCGATGGGCGCGATGAAGGCCATTAACGCATCACGCATGGCACTGAAACGCACCAGCAAATGCCTTATTTCATTAGATAAAGTTATCGAAACCATGTACCAGACGGGCAAAGACATGAATAAGAAATATCGTGAGACATCACTTGGTGGACTCGCGGTGATTCATATGGCCCCACCATGCGAATAGCATACTTTATATCAGTTATTGCTAATTAATATTTTTCATTGTTGGCGGACAAAATTCCGCCAACGCCTGTTTTCTTATCAAAAACCACCTTATTTACTCAAACTCTCCCGTCTGTTTATTATTTCAACGACTTTTCAAAACCTTAAAAACCATATGAGAACAATCATCTTATAAATTGTTACTTTTTGGTCATTTATTCACATAATTTCTAGTTGATCTAGAACAACACATTAGTGAGGCAAACGTTTCGCATTAGAAATTTTAGTGCATTAAATTCAGTTTATGCGACAATTGTTTCAATATGTAACATAGCGTTTAAGTAACATTTAACAGAAATAATAACTACCTTTCTCGCAATAGTGAGTATTTAATTATGTGGAATAAACTAAATAAATCTATGATGTTCTGCCAAATGATGTTTGGCTTATCATTTTATGGCGTGTTAGTCAGTCTGACGCGTTTTTTCTTAGAGGATCTGAATTACAACGAAGCTGATACCATGATGATCGTGGGTGCCTTTTCGGCGATTGGCCCTCTATTTGCGATTGCTGGCGGCTTTATCGCTGACAAATTTTTAGGTGCTTACCGCTCTCTATCGATTGCCTTCTTAGCATTCGCATCTGGCTATGTACTGCTTGTTCTTGGTGCTTCGGCAACCAACGTACCGCTTTCCATGTGTGGTATCGCATTGGCAAGTTACGGCCGTGGTTTAATGTCTCCTTCTTACCCTAGCTTGTACAAACGTACCTTTAAGTCGCAAGAAGACTTCGAGAAAGGCTACCCAATTAACTACTCAGTGAACAACGTGGGCGCTTTCCTAGGCCAATACTTGTTCCCTATGATTGTGCTTATCATCGGCTTTAATGGTGGTTTCACTATTTCAGCAGTGATGGCTGGCGCAGCATTGGTGATGCTACTTGTGTTCCGCAAAGGCTTGGTTGGCGTTGCTTCTGATCTGGATCGTCAAAGCGTAAGCATGAAGAACTGGATCTTCTTCGCCATTATCTCTGCGGCGATGATTGCACTGGTATTCTTCATGTTCTCTAACATGGATATCGGTCAAAACATCGTTTACGCTATCGGCGGTGCAGCGATTCTTTACTTTGTTTCTTTGATGTTGAAAGCAAGCAAAGCGGAATCATTGAAGATGGGTACTATCCTTATCGTTACCTTCCTAACCACGTGTTTCTTCGTTTACTACGGTCAAATGATGACTTCAATGAACATGGTAGCGATTAACACTCTGAAAGGCTCTCTATTTGGCTTCATCCCTCTAGAGCCTGAAGCAGCAATGGCGATGAACCCACTATGGTGTATGGTTGGTGGCCCTATCGTTGCTGGCTTCTTTGGCATGCTAGAAAAACGTGATATTCACCTATCAACCGCGACTAAGATTGCATTGGCATTCGTGCTAACCGCTATCGCATTCGGCATCCTAACGTTCGCGGTAACGACTGTTGGCGAAGACGTTATCATCATGCCTGAAATCTTCCTAGCGATTCACTTCTTCCAAGCAATTGCGGAAGTTATCGTAGGTTCAATGGTAGTTGCGTTCATTCTATCTGTGGCGCCTAAGCACATCGAAAACTTCTCAGTAAGCTTGTTCTCTGTAGCAATCGCACTGAGTGGTATCGTTGGTGCTGCATTCTCGACTTCTATCGCACTAGAGAAAGGCCAAGAGATCACCCAAGAGATCGTACAACACGTTTACGGCGAATACTTCCAACTGCTGACTATCCTAGCGGTTGTGATGGTTGCGATTGCCTTGGGCGCGTCATTCATCATTCGTAAGATGCTTGAAGCAGCAAAACAAAGTGAAGCTGAATTGGAAGTGGTTGAGCAAAACTAATTCTCTCTCAGCAGCAAACGAAAAACGGAAGCCAAGCGGCTTCCGTTTTTTTTATCGACAAAGAAGAAGGATAGAGAAATCATTAAGCGGTTAAAGTAACCATCAGATAACCGTTGAGTGCGAGTACTAAAGTAACGATAACCATACCGACATAAGAGACCCATTTGTTATTTTTGAACTCACCCATCAAGCGTTCGCTGTTGGTAAAGATAAGCAATGGGATAATCGCCAACGCAATACCAAAGCTCAACACCACTTGGCTCATCACCAAGATATCGGTGGTGTTCATGCCTAAACCAATCACCACAAACGAAGGTGCCATAGTAATAAAGCGTCGTACCCACATTGGAATAGAGAAGCGGACAAAGCCTTGCATCACCACCTGACCAGCCATTGTGCCAACAACGGTAGAAGACAAGCCTGAAGCAATCAACGAAACACCAAACAACACAGATGCGGCTTTACCTACCAATGGCGTTAGCGTCATGTACGCTGTTTCAATTTCCGCCACATGTTGGTTGCCTGAGTAATGGAACACGGCAGCAGCCATCGCCACAATTGCGATATTCACAAAGCCTGCAATTACCATCGCAATCAACACATCAAAGCGAGTGGTGCGAAGGCGAGTTTTGGTGCTTTCGCCATAGCTGTTTTTGAACAGTGCAGAATGAAGATAAATCACGTGAGGCATTACAGTCGCGCCTAGAATACCCGCAGCAAGATAGATTTGATGTGAATCCGTAAAGGTTGGAGTCAGCAGACCTTTCACCATTTCACCGCCCGCAGGATGCGCAAAAAACAGTTCAGCAATGTAGATAACCGCCACCAACATCAAAAGTGAACCAATCACGACCTCTAGTGGTTTTTGACCTTTCTGGTTAAGCATCAAAATCATCACGGTTGCTACCGCAGTGATCATCGCACCTTCCATTAAGCTAATTCCAAACACCAACTGAAAGCCGACTGCTGCACCGATAAACTCGGCAAGATCTGTCGCTATCGCGATGATTTCAGCTTGGATCCAGTAGAAGCCCACCGCCCATTTATTTGGTAAGTGGTCACGTAGATGCTCTGCTAGGTTTTTGCCTGTGACGATACCTAGCTTGGCGGATAAATACTGAATCAACATCGCCATTAGGTTTGCCCATAGCACTACCCAAAGTAGCTGGTAACCAAATGAAGATCCTGATTCAATATTTGTCGCAAAGTTGCCTGGGTCGATGTAACCAATCGCCGCAATAAACGCCGGGCCTAACATCAGCATTTTGCGTTTGATTTTATTGAATGCCGAAACTTTTGATGTTGTGGCGGCATCTAAATGTATGGATGCATTATTTATCGATACATTACTCATGACGATATTCCTCTCTAGTCGATGAGAAGAATCATACGCCCACCCAAATGAGAATCAATATCATTTGAGTGCGCAAAAATGGTAATTAAGATTTCAACAATTAATTTTTAATTATCGATAAACAAAAACTATCAAAACCCTTCTGTTGAATTTGGCTTGCCATCGACCAAAAACAACAATGCCGCGTTAGACGCGGCATTGAAAGCGGGGGGATGGTTTCGATTACTTAGTCGCGACGGCCGCGCAATTGAATCGGTTGGTTGGAAGCGTCTGTTTGAATCATCACGCCACCGTAAGTAGCGTCATTACGACCTTTAAGAGTCAGGTTAGAATCCGCGCGCTCCACATTAACTTGGTTTGTTTGGCTAGTAGCCATATCAATGGTACCCGTGTATGAGCCATCGCCAGCGAATGCTACATTCATTGAACAAGCCATTAAGCCTACTAGTGCGATTAGTTTTTTCATACGTCACCTCGATTATTTGTGGTACATCGTTTCGATGAAGAAACTGTAGCAACAGTTCCAAAGTAGCACGAGGAAAACCCGAATTTACCAAATGGAAATCCTCGGTCAAAAAATGCTTTTCTGCCATAAACTTAGAATTGACCATCCTCTGTCTTTTTTTATGAGAGGCGGAGTTATGATGCCGTGGCAACGTTGGCTGGAGTAAAAGAATGACAATGAATCTGGATATGCAAAACGTTTTGGTGTTAAAGCGAATGTATGAATTGCGTAACGTTCGTTTGGTGGCAGAGACGCTAGGCAAAACATCTGGTGCGATCAGCAAAAACCTTACTAAAATGAAAGCGCAATTAGATGACCCGCTCTTTATTCAGACGAAAAATGGCTTTGAGCCAACCTCGTTTGTCGAAGCCAACATGCCTCATTTTGAGCAGATTCTTGCAAGCGTGGATGCCATCAAACCACAAGAATTCTCACCCGCTCACTTTACTGGTGAAGTATCCATTTACGCCAATACCCTGTTCTGGGATCGCTTTGGCGACAAACTGTACATTGAACTTATCAAGCAAGCACCTAACGCGAGATATGCGTTTTTAAGGTGGGGAGCAGATGCCCGTAATCGAATCATCGATGGTGAAAACGCTATTGCAATTCACTACTTTGATGAAGACTTACCTCAGTCAATCGCTCAGAAAGAATTGGGGAAAGGAAAAGCGGTGTTCTTTGTGCGGAACGACCATCCAGCACGAGACTTCCAATCATTAAGTGACTACGCCTTACTACTGTTCAAAACGCCGGGGTGGAATGATCATAAATACCCATTGCTCGATCGTTTAAAGAACATTGGTTTCGATGTCACGCCCAAAGTGGAAGTGGAACACCCCGCAATGATTCATAGCATCATCATGCAAACCGATCATTTTGGGATCACCATGAGCGGTAATGTTCCAGAAAGTTGCCGCAGTATAGATTTACCAAACGGGTTGGAGTTGGGTGTCAGCTTTGTCATGAGTTGTCGTCGCTCTCAGCAGCATGACCCGCAAAATCAATGGCTATTCAATGTCATCCAAACGATCATCGCGAAGCATTCAAAACCCGATTAAAACGGTGCTTCACCTAACACACCGAGTGTGATCGCTTGGTGATGTTTCTTTAGATACTCAATGTCTTGTAAATAAGCCGTATGGTGGCAATCATCCATGTTCGCTTGAAATTGCGCATCGCCAGTGGCAGCAGACGTACGCATAAAGTCTACCAGTGCAGTCAAACGCAGCGTCATCGTATCCACCAGTTCTTCCCGCTCTAACCTTGAACAACCATAGGCGTCACAGAAACGCTTTGCTCGTTTAATCTGCTCTTCAAGCGTGCCCATTTTGTCATTTTCATCGGTCTTAAATGGCGCCCAACCATAGACTGAAAAAGCCACATCCCAAATTCTTGGGGCTGGGTGTGCCGTATCAAAATCAAAAATGCCCACGACAGCGCCATCCTTTAACGCAACGTTATAGGGCATAAAGTCGCCATGGCAGATGACTTCGTGTGGCAAGCGAGTTGGCAGCATCCAGTGGCAAACTTCATCTTGATGTCTGGAAAGGAAGTCTTGAGAAGCATCATGCAGTTGTCGAAGCAGTTTTGCTGCGGAAGTAAGAGCCGAGAGCGAAGCAATCTCTCCCTGCAAAGGATAGTTATAGCTTTCTCCATCGACGAAGGTCAGCAACTCTTTTCCACCTTCAATTGACACCGCTTTAGAACAAGCATGAAAACCGTTGGCATGAAGATGATGAAGCAATTGATGAATGGTTATGGTCCAAAGACTTGCAGGTCGACTGACCAAGTCTCCTTTACGATAAATAGCCCCTTCTCGGCCACCTTGTAACGTTTCCATGACCCCTCCTTGAAAAGTCGAGCAAACCGCTCATGAGTAACGACGACTTGAAACGTATTCGCTTTATACCATTATACCCAAGTAACCTCGAGCGGCTTAGGTCAACGAGTTAACCCATATCATAAACTGTTCAATAACCATTTGGTAAACGCGTCAACATGTGGTTTTTCTCCGTGTTTGACCATCATATAATGCGCACCACGGCTCGGCATGGACCACTCTCCTATGCGAACCAAGCTTCCTTGTCGCAGATGTTCGTCAACCAAGAAGTCTCTCACCAATAATACCCCTAACTGATTCACCGCCGCTTCAATCGATAATAAAGAGTGCTCGAATTCTGCGACCATTGGAGCCAGTCTCCCTTGATAACCATGATAAGCAAACCAAGATTGCCATGTTTCCTGATACCCACCCGTCGCCAGCTTGGCAGTATGTGCCAATTCAGACAAATTCGACATTGGGTTGAGATGTAAGAAGCCAGGACTGGCTACCACAATCCAGTTTTCATCCGTCAACTTTACAGCTTGTTTTGACTGCCAGTTCCCATACCCGTTGATAATTTCGACATCGGCAATATCGCTGCTACTCGGTACAGCATTGGCCGTCGTCGAAATCTTAAACCGAATATCAGGGTACTGACGATGAAAATCGGCTAGGCGTGGTATCAACCACTGGACACAAAAACTATGTGCAACATGTAAGGTTAATTGAGTGTGCCTTTGACGTGAGAACAAGTGCAGAGTCGCCACAGAAAGACTTTGAAATACATGACTAACGACAGGCAAATAATCGTGTGCGGCTTGTGTCAAAAGTAGCTTGGCTCCATTGCGCTCAAACAAGGTCGCATCGAGATAAACTTCCAAGGATTTCACTTGCTGACTGACGGCAGCACGTGTGACATTGAGTTCTTCTGCCGCTTTGGTAAAGCTTTGCAAGCGTGCTGTGGCTTCGAACGCTTTAAGGGAATTTAAAGGTGGTAAGTTTTGCATGTCAGGCTCCACGCGAACAAGTAAGAAAATACTATGACGGGGCTGTGACAGATAAATGAAAGGATACAAAAAAGCCAGCGTTAGACGCTGGCTTTCAAAGTAGCTAATTCAATAAGGAATTATTGAGCAGCTTCTTCAGTTTGGTATTGGAACGCAGGAACAACAACTTCTACACGACGGTTCGCTTCACGACCTTGACGAGTTTCATTGCTTTCTACTGGGTTCGCTTCACCCATACCTTTAACAGTCATACGGTCTGCTGCGATACCTTCAGCTTGGAACTGGTCAGCAACTGCTTGTGCACGCTTCTCAGTTAGCTCTTGGTTGTAAGCTTCAGAACCTGTTGTGTCACTGTAACCAGTGATTTCAACTTGAGCTTGTGGGTAAGTGTTCATTAGCTCAACAGTGCCGTTTAGAGAAGATGCATCTTGTACTTCTGCACTTTCTAGGCCGAACTGTAGAGTTGTAGTTTGAGCTGGGTACTCGTTTTCAACGATGCGAGTCGCTGGACGAGTTTCAACTACTTCTTCTTGAACTACTGGCTCAGAACCGAACTTGTAGTTGAAGCCAATACCGAAGAAGTCTGCGTCCATATCGTTGATGATGTCGTCAGACATATCTTGGTAACGTTGGTACTCAGCACGTAGGCTCCAGTTGTAGTTGATTTGGTATTCAGCACCTAGAGAGCCAGTTGGTACGAAATCTTTCTCGTCACCAGCCATCATGTATGCAGCACCTACTTTAGCAAATAGGTTCCAAGAATCTGTTAGTGGTAGGTTGAACTTAGGAGCAAGAGTGATTGCCCATAGGTCGCCATCTACTGTGTTTAGGCCAGCTTTGTTGAAGTTAGCTGTGAAGTTACCTAGGTAATCAACGCCGTATTCAGCAGCAACGTATTCGTTGAAGTTGTAACCGATGTGCATGCCAGCTGCGAAGCTATCGTCATCACATGGAGCGTCAAGGTGACAAGCGTCGTTTAGTGCGTTGTAACCTAGTTTACCGCCAACGTAAGTATCAGCAAGAGCAACATTCGACATTACGCCACCAGCTAGAATGGTAGCCACTGCAAGAGCGATTTTTTTCATTATTTTACCTTTAATGCGAAGGCGACCCGACTACTATCCACAACTATACAGCTGCCATCACGCAAGTCAGAACCTACACTGTTTCGAGTGATTAAAAACTATGCCATTGGTCTCAATCAAAACGTCATCAGACATCTGGAATGAGCACTTATCTTCAAGCATTTTTCTCAGAGCTCAGATCCGAAACGAGCCTCCGATTGTTTGGCGCATTCCGAATGATTCAGAGCACAAACAAAACGGACAAATCGTTCCAAAAACAGAACACCAAAATGCGAATTATCCTAAGCTAGGCGCAATAGTACATAGCAGCTATATTTTATTTTTAGCTACTGTGCCTACAAAGGGCGCTAAAGCATAAGATTGCTAAATGATTGAGATGAGATAACTTTTGTGACATAAATCTCAAAACAGACTTTAACAGAACAACCTTCGCTTTCATAAATTAGATTTCTTATCGTGACGATTAGTTTTTTTTATCGATAGC
Source organism: Vibrio hyugaensis (assembly GCF_002906655.1). Taxonomy (NCBI): domain Bacteria; kingdom Pseudomonadati; phylum Pseudomonadota; class Gammaproteobacteria; order Vibrionales; family Vibrionaceae; genus Vibrio; species Vibrio hyugaensis. The sequence continues at coordinate 1,972,473 of NZ_CP025795.1, forward strand.
CACATAAGCACCAGAAACTGAAGGTTTTTTGTTTTTATTGGCGAAAAAATTTACAGTCACCAGACATTGAGGTAGGAAAAAACGCACAAAAAACACAGCCTGCAAAAAGCAGGCTGTGAACTAATTGCTTTAAATCTTGTCGGAAACCGCCAACGTTGCCGCCAATACATCTTGGCCAAACAGCACGCTACGTTCCGGAGACCAGCCGTAAAGTGGGTAGGGATGGTTATTATTGTCTTTGAATGGCATCTCGATGGTGTAAGACAAGCACTTGAATTGCTCAGCAACCCAGTTAGAGCCAACGGTTAGGTTCGCTTTGCCCGGTTCATCTTTATCGTAACCAATCTCGTCTTGGAACTCTGGTGTAATAGTCAGAAGTGCTTGTTTAAACGCGTTTTCCAATTCAGCCATGCCTTCGTCATAAGAAGGAATACCTTCAGAGCCCGCCACGAAGTTGTAAGGGATAGCTTCATCACCATGGATATCTAAGAACATATCCACGCCTGTTTCTAGCATGCGCTCACGAACCAAGAAGACCTCAGGGCTCTTCTCCATTGATGGCGTTTGCCATTCACGGTTTAGGTTTACGCCAACAGCGTTAGTACGTAGATGCCCACGCACACCGCCGTCTGGGTTCATGTTTGGTACAACGTAAAGTACTGCTTTTTCAAGTAATGCACGCGCAACCGTGTCGTTCTCATCGAGCAGACGTTGGATCATGCCTTCCATGAACCATTCTGCCATCGTCTCACCTGGGTGCTGGCGCGCAATCATCCAGATTTTCTTTTTGCCTTCTTCTGGCTCACCAAACGTTAGCAAGCTCATGTCATTGCCGTCTAATGTATGGCCCAGCGTCTCAAGTTGGCAGTGATGCGCGCTTTGTGCCATGTGTAACAGGTCTAGATGACGGTCGTACGTGTAAGGTGCAAAGTACGCGAAGTAAATTGAACTGCGTTCAGGGATAACAGTGAAAGTCAGCGTGTCGCCATCGAACTCTGCCGGCACACGGAACCACTCTTCACGATCGTAAGACGCAACCACGTCGTAGCCTTGCCAACCTTCTGGGTAAGCCGACTTCGCGAGGTCGAGCAGTTTGATGGTATGTGATTGCTCGGCTTCTGTCTCTAGACGGAAGTGGAACCACTGGTAGAATTCCGACATGTTGTCGTTAGGAATTTTGAGTTGGATGTCGTTTTTGTCGTCCGCTTTCACTACGTGAATGCTGCCGCTGTCGAAGTTGCTGAATACTTTCATTCTATGACTCACCTTTTGCATCTGAGCTTGAAAGACTGAGGCTAACACAAAGGGAAGAGGTGCCTCTAACACTTTCACTTCTTCCCTATCCGTTTGCGATCAAAATATTCAGTTTAGTCAAGCTTATCCGCTTTGCCTGCTGGTCCAGCGAGTTTTGCTAGCCACTTATCCCAGATGAACGGCGTTTTCTCGCTATCTTCTGCTTCCTCTTTTCGACGTACCGCGTTGCGCACCACCATCGCTCCCGTCCATCGGAATGGCTCTGGCGGGAAGTATCCCAACGGTCCTTTGGCTAAACCGCTTTTCGTCCATTCGTTATCAAGTCCCAATACCAATGAAGATAAGATCTTTCCGCCCATTCGCGTCTGTGCAACGCCATTACCCGAATAGCCAAAGCCGTAAAAGACATTGCTTTGCTTGTTTAACTGGCCAAAGAATGGAAAGCCCGTTGCCGAACGATCCGAGCCACCCGTCCATGAATAAGCAAACTCTGCGCCTTTTAAACGAGGGAACAACTTGTCGAACGACTTACGCAGTAGATTTTGATAGCGCGTTGGTTTATTGAACATCGCGTTCACTTGGTTGTTGAAAGAGAACTGATTGCCGCCTTTCCCCAACATCAAACGGCCATCGGGAGTATCTCGGTAATAGTGGACGAAGATACGTGAATCCAAAACGCTCGATCCCACCTGCCAACCCGACTGAGATAGCGCGTCACCAAGCGGTTTGGTGATAACCATGTCGGAAGAGACCACCACGATACTGCTTTTGAATTGCTTAAACTGCTCCACCATCCAAGCGTTTAATGCCAGCACGACTTGCTTAGCTTGAATACTCCCTTTAGGCGTAGAAACAGTAGCAGGTTTTCCATAATCTAAACGCGTCATCGGCGTGTTCTCATAGATCTCAACACCCAACTCCATTGCGACGCGTCTTAATCCTCTCGCCAACAAAGCAGGCTGAACACTGGCTGCAACCGGAGAGTGAAAGCCTTCTATATTGCGCGGCGATCCCGCATTGGCACGCAATTCCTCAGATTGACAGCGGCGCCAGCTGTTCACATCTAGACGCTTTAACTCGTCTACCACTGGCTGCATTCCACCCGTCTGAGACTGATTGGTTGCCGTGTAGTAGACGCCTTTTAGCGACAATTGCGCATCGATATTGTACTGCTGACAGAATTCGTCAATCTCCAATACCGCTTGCTCCGATTCCTTCACCAACCACGCTGCGTGTTCTTCACCAAATAAACGCTTTAATGTAGGGAACTTAGTCGACCATGTCAGCATGCAGCCGCCATTCGCCCCAGAAGCACCGCTACCGCACAAGCCTTTTTCAATCACTACGATGTGTTTCTCCGGAGATTGTTGCTTGATCATGATTGCCGTCCAGAGCCCAGTGTATCCACCACCAACAATGGCGACATCAGCTTGGATATTTTGTTGAAGTGGTTTGGCGGTTTCTGGTTGCTCGGCTTCAAGCGCTTGCTTAAACCAATAAGAAGGGTGAGTCATTACGTATCCTTTGTAAGTGTGCGCATACAATGTTGCTTTGTTGCCACTTTACAAACGATCCAAATCATCAACGAGCTAGAAAAACTGACGCTCAACGTTAGAAAATATTAAACCTAAATTAGTTATTTATTTTATTCACCATAATTATGTATATTTAAATAATAAAAAAGGGGAGCAAAACTCCCCAAATTCAATAAGAATAAATATATGGCAACGATAATATTGAAAACAAAATATTTTGCTAGCGAGTAGATGTATTAACGATTACCTGGTTCACGCATGCGGTATTCATATTTCACATTCAATATTGGTTGATAGGCAATCTGACCGTCATCTTGAAGAAACTCATCAACGGTAACTTTTGCATTAGTAATGGAAAACGACTGACGGTCTACCATATCAAATGCACTCTTAAACTCATCTCGTAGCTCTTTAGAAGACTTGCTTTGGTAGTTTTTAATCATTTCAAAGCCCATGTCGTAGGCAGCTTGCTTGCTATCCACAACATGACCTTGGATCGTTTTGCTGTTATTCGTCCATTGGTAACCACCAGCGAATGCCGCGATAGGAGTGGCAGTTAATGCGATAAGACTGACTAGAGAGATTAAACGTTTCATAATATGCTCCTTACTTACCTTTTAAAATATCGAGTTCCAAATACTCGATGAATGTAGGTTACGTATAGAGACCTTTAGCTCGTCAAATTAATTTCAAAAAACATTCAATTATTTTTCAAGTTATTTTTAATTAAACGTAAGGCATAAAACTGCCATTTATTATTCATAATAAAAATATCTTAAAAAGCAGTCACTAAATAGCTTTTATTGTCTTATAAAGAAACCTTTATGGCTACTTTGCCATTCAGTCATGACACTCCCTTACCAAGCCATACAATACCTCTCGCCCCTTTTCTCTTAGAATTCTGCACAAACGAACACCGTTCAAAACGATCGTAATGGCACTGCGTCTGACACCAGAACACCACCTTTTGATGCCTCGGCGTCCTCTTTATCTTTTGGTGTTTTTCGACCATGACCAACAAGGCACTGCACAGATAACGAACTTAGGCTCGCCGAAAAGCCAGTCTGGAGTGAAATGACATGAATAAATCTATCCTTCATCACAGCAAAACCATTTACTCAGACGAGTACGCTGAGATCTATCACCCTATTTGGACATACCGCGCTAAGTTTATCGCGCGTGCACTGTTCTATCGCAAGTCATTCAACTATCTGGCGGACAATATTGAGGCGTCACTTCTAGAGATGCTTTGTTCTCGTACGCATCGTTTCTTAGAAAAGCCGTTTCGTCCTTACATCATCAAAAATAGCCCAGCAATCGATCGCTCTGAACTTGTGGTTGATCACTACAATACGGTGTCGAAGCTGCTCTCTTCAGAGCTGATTGAACAAATCTATACCGATGCTAAAGGCCAAACTCTGATGACATTTGAGATTGATGAGATCCTCTATACGGTTCGACTTGTTTATGAAGCTCGCTACCAAAAAGAAGGTGAGATGAGCTTGGTATTACATAGCGAAGAAGACGGAAACTTTTACACTATCTCTTTTACGCTCGGGCACGAGAATGGCGCTCGTTGCATCATGATTGGCGGCTTACAAGGTCCACGCAGTAATGAAACCAGCAGCGCAAAAATCAAAAAGCTAACACGTAAACTTTACGGTCAACGTCCAAAAAGCCTGATGGTGAGTTTGCTGACTATTCTGGCGCGAATCTGGGGTGTAGAAACAATTTTGGCGGTCAAAACCGACTCCCACACTTACGCCGCGCGACGCTACAGCAAAGGACGAATCAAAACCGACTATGACGCACTCTGGCAAGAGTTGGGCGGGATAGAGTTCGACCGGAACTTCTACTCCCTTGCGGTGAATGCCCCAAGACGTGATATCGAAGATATGTCTCGCTCAAAACGCTCGATGTATCGTCGTCGTTATGAATGGCTAGACAACACCAAAGCCACATTCGAACAAATCCTAAAAAGCTAAAAGGCTAAAAAGCCAAAGAACTAAGGAGAAAGTCACATGCGTTATTCACTCGTGACGGCTTTGGTGTTGTCGACTCTTTCATTATCAGCGCACGCAACAACCAATAAACACATTGTTGGTACAAATTTAGGATACGGCGTTGTCAATTACGATGCTCCAACAAGCGAAGAGTCCGGCGATATGTTCCTCGGTGAGGTTTACTACCGATACATGCTAACGCAAAACATTGGTATCGAAGCGGGCTTTAAAGGCGCCTTTGACGGTATCGGCTCGATACTTGTCAGCCCAATTTCTGAGGTCACGGATACCAGCTTTTCTGGGCCTAGGCTAAGTGGCTATGCGAGCTATCCACTTGGGGCAGGGTTTGAGTTGTACGGCAAAGCTGGCGTCACCGCCTACACACTGGAGTACACCTATAAAGTAAACGGGCAGAGTCGAAATATCGAGGAGTCGAGCATTGGCGGAGAAGCCGCGGCTGGTATTGGCTGGAGTTACAAACATCTTGGTTTAAATGCGGAATACGCGTATTCCAAAAACCGCGATTTTGATTCTGGCGGCGTGATGTTTGGCGCTCAAGTTCGCTTCTAACACCATCCAAATAAACAAAAAGGCAGCGATGGCCTGAGTCGCTGCCTTTTTCTTTCATCAATATGTGTCAGTTCGTCAGCGCAAGAATGATCCCCGCCACGATCGAAGTAACGCCAAGTCCTCGGGTGAGATACCATTTCTCAGACAGAAACCAAATCCCCATAAACAATCCAAACACAATGCTGATTTGCCTTAGTGCTACGACCAAGCTAACGTTGTCTGTCATGGTCATCGCAAACAGCACCAAGCCGTAGGTGGATGCCATCATTACCCCTGCCATGCTGGCGGTTTTGCGGATCTGCCACGCTGTCTTAATCTCATCTGGCTTGCCCGTAACTAAGCACCATACAAGGGCTGGAATACCAATCGCCCAAAACTGCACGCCCAAGTAGAAGATTGCACTGTACTGATCATTCAAGATCTCTGATGCTTGTCCTGTGAGTAAACTCAGCGCTTCTTTATCGACCACCGAGTAACCCGTTGTGCCTATTGCAGCAATCAATGCCCAGAACACACCGACATTCAAATAAGAGCCCAATGTCATTTGACGAAAATTCGTCAATGGCACTAGCATACAACCAAGGGTAATCAGCAAAAATCCAAGCCACTGCTGACTAGATAATTCATGCCCCAATGCCACACTGATTGCGCCGACCATCATCACAGGCAGCGCTCGAGCAATGGGATAAACCACACCCACATCTGCGTGCTTATAAGCGACAATCAAACCGACCAGATAAACCATTTGTGAAATGCCGCTAATTAACAGCAATCCCCAAAATTCACTCGGTAATGATGTCCAGCCAATGGTTGTCAAATACCAAATCAAATAAGGGGTAAGGATGAAACATGCAGAAAAGCTGGCCGCCATGGTAAACGCGAGCCCAGAGCCAGAGTTGCTTTTACCAAGGATATTCCAACCCGCATGGAGAACAGCAGAAAAAACGACGAGAACAATCGCCAACAAATCCATTTCAATGTTCCTGTCTGAATAAAATAAAGGCCCCGAGATGGAGCCTTAAATGATGAGAAAATCCACTTAACGATTGAGTTCCGCCAGAGATTCAATGCTTATGGCATCGTGTCGCCAATACTCGATATCGCAATCAATCAACTCGCCGTGTTGGTTGTAGTTGATGCGCTCCACTACCATCGCTGGTGTGCCGGCTGTCGCGCGCAATGCCTGAGCCATTTCACCCAACAAAGTACTGGTTGAAATGCGGTAGCGAATCTTTTGATACGTCACGCCATAATGATCGCGGTAAATGTCCGTCAATGAATTTGATAAATCGTAATCCAGCAGGTTCGGAAACAGCTCTGGGCGAATGTAGTTTGTTACGAAGACCACAGGTCTATCTTCGAGGTATCGCACACGGTCGACTCGGTACACGTCCGAGAAAGGCTGTAAGTCCAGCAAGCGCGCGGCTTGTTTGTTTGCCAGCGTCCCTTTTGCTGCAACCAACTCCGTTTTTGGCACACGATTTTGCGCTTTCGCCATGTTCGGGAAGTTCAGCGTTTGGGTTGGGTCATAACGCAATGGCTCAGGTGAGATAAACCAACCTCGGCGATCTTCGCGATAGATTCGACCTTCCGCTTCTAGCAGTGATAAAGCTTCACGCAGAGTGACGCGTGTAGTATCGAACGACTCCGCCAACTTACGCTCTGCTGGCAGTTTTTGACGCGGCGATAGCATGCCCGCTTCAATCTGTTCAACAATCGAATCTTTAATTTTTACGTATTGCACGAAGTGTCCTTATCTTTTGCGCCAAGCTTGTGTGCGATTCTCTAACAATTTACCCAAAGTCATCTGAACAATCTTCGCAATTGCGGCAGCAATCATGATCATCACAGCCATTGCCGCTGCAGCGCCAGTTTGACCTGCATCGTCCATATTCAGAATCGAGACCGAAGCCGGAATCGTATCGGTTGAGTAAAGGAATACTACCGCAGAAGTGGTGGTCAATGCATTAACAAACAAGTAAGTCGCAATGTCCAAAATCGCAGGTAAACACACAGGTAATGTCACTTTAAAGAACAACTTGTATTGAGGAAGCTTCACCGATGCTGCTGTGGCTTCAATCTCCGATGGCAACTGTTTTAGCGCTGTCAGGGCTGTCATGTGACCCACTGTGTAGTAATGCACTACCGTGTTAATCACCAAGAATGCCATGGTGCCATAAAGCACGTTCAGAGGATTGTTCGCATCATTGAAGTAAAAGATGTAACCCAAGCCAAGCACCATACCAGGGACCGCCATTGGCACCACGCTGAGCATTTGCATCACCTGACGAATTGGACCAAATGCACGCCCTTTCTCAATGCAATACGCACCGACGAAGATGATGGCTGTACCAATAACTGCCGTCCAACCTGCAAGAGTTAGTGAGTTGAAGAATGGACTCCAACCGTAAGTGCTCATTTCAGCAAAGTTGTAATTGTTTAACGTTAGAGCTTTGTTCCAAGGCCAGAACGTAACTAACGAGCCATACACCGCCATGCCAAGCACCGCCAGCACTGCGATAGAAATGATGCTGCAGTAAACCAAACAAATGCTGTCGCGCGCTTTGTTAGGTTCGGGCTGATAAGGCACTGAACGTGTGTCGAATAAGCTCTTTTGCTTTTTCTGAACCCAACGGTCTGCGCCGAACGCCATTATCGCAGGAAATAGAAGCATAATGCTGGTCACTGCACCCATAGCAAAGTTTTGCTGCCCCACAACTTGCTTGAAGATGTCAGTCGCCAGAACGTTGTAGCTGCCCCCAATCACTTTCGGTACACCAAAGTCCGTAATAACCAGCGTAAAGACGACGATAAGCGTACTGATCAAACCGTATTTCGCCGCAGGTAACGTCACCATAAAGAAGGTTTTGATGGGTGATGTTTTAAGTGCGCGGGCTGCTTCATACAAACGGGCATCTGAAGTGCGCAGCGAAGTGGTCAAGATCATCAATGCATGAGGGAAGGTCCAGAAAATCAAACCCATCGAGATACCGATCACACCGTAAACCGAGCTTCCTAACAGCATCTCTTTGGCAATGCCTTGATTACCAAAAAGGAAGATCAAACTGATCGCTGGTAACAACGAAGGCGCAAGAATCGGCGCAGTACCTAGAATTTGGAACAAACCTTTAAACCGCATGCATGAACGAGTCAGCGCGTAGGCATAGCCAAATGCAAGCACACCGACTACCGCGGTCACTATCACGCCCAAAGTGAAGGTGTTGCCCACCGACACCCACAAGCTTGAAGAAGAAAAGTACGTCGCAAAGTTTGCCAGACCGACAAATTCGCCATTGGCATTTTGCACACTCTTGGTCAACATTGCCCAAAGCGGCATTAAGATGAACAGCACCATCATGGTCGACAAGCCAGCGAGCAAACCAAACAACACAAGGTTGTCGCGGCTGACACGTCCGAGTAGGGATTTTGCTTTGTCTTGTGTGGTCAGGCTATTCATCGTCATTGTCTTCGCATCCATGTTTACACCTACGCTGCTAGCGCTTTATCAACCGAGGGCACGGCGTAACCATGCAACCCTTCTTCAGCAAACTGGATGTAACGTACATCGCCCGCTTTGATATTGAGTTTTTGAACCGTTTCCACAGGCACATCCACGACGATGGTTTTCGTTGAGCTGTCGTTTTGCAATACGCAATCAATGCGGAAAAACGCCCCCAGAAACTCGGTTGCCGTAACTCGCACAGGTAAAGAGTTGGTGTAGTTTTCAACGAACTTGATGCTTTCAGGACGCACCGCAAGGTCGAAGCGATCACCACGCTGAATCTTACGATTGGTCAGGCTTGGCGCTGGCATCAGGGTTTCAGCAATGCGTACTTGGGAGTCGGTTGCGACGGAGGTTTCAATAAAGTTCATGCTGCCGACGAACTCAGCGACAAAGCGAGTAGCTGGTTGTTGGTAGATCTCTTGAGGTGTGCCAACTTGCTCAATCACGCCATGATTCATTACCACGATACGATCCGCCATCGACAACGCTTCGTCCTGATCGTGCGTAACCATGATGGTCGTGATGCCGAGTTTACGTTGCAGCTTACAAATCTCGTCACGTAAGTGAACACGTACTTTTGCATCCAGCGCTGACAGCGGCTCATCCAATAACAGTAGACCCGGTGACAACGCCAATGCACGAGCCAAAGCGACACGCTGTTGTTGACCACCAGAAAGTTGGTTGGGGAATTTCTCGCCAGAGGTTGGAAGCCCAATGGTTTCTAACCAGTAATCCACCTTCTCTAGCGCTTCTTTGGTCGACATACCTTGGTTCTTCAAACCCATCGCAATATTCTCTTGCACAGTTAGGTTCGGAAACAAAGCATAAGATTGGAATACGATGCCGAAATCGCGCTTCTCTGGTGGTAGGAATGTGGTCTCTTGACCGTTTTGAAAAATCGCACCAGACGTTGGCAAGTCTAAACCTGCAATGGCACGTAGCAGAGTGGTTTTACCGCAGCCAGAAGGACCAAGAAAACAAACGAACTCGCCCTTTTCAATCGCTAGCGAGATTTTCTTTAATGCAGTGAACTGTCCGAATTGCTTCACTACATTTTCGATATTTAGGTAATGTTGGTTAGTTGACATAACACACGCTCCAAATGGTATATACCAACTTTAGTTTTGGAGTGTTACGTTCCAATGACAAATTTATAGCCAGAAGATGACAAATAGATGAAGGGAGATGAGGTTTGTTTCTACGCTTGCAACCCCCTCCAACTCCCCCTTTTCTTGGCATGGTTTGCCAGGCATTTAAACGTCGTTATCAAGGGGGAGAGCTTTCTTTGTTGCGGTAAGCTCTGTGCTTTCCCGACGTCATTCTGAAGGAGCCTAGGCGAGTATTCAGAATCTACTTGAAGCGCGTTGGTTACATTGTGAATTGAATTATCTGCGAATGCAGACCCAATCCCTCCCCTTTGAGCTCGATGTATTGAGATCTTCAGAGTTTGATACAAGGGGAGGTTAGGTGGGGTTGATGGTTTAACGTTGGGTTAGGTGTGCTTACACCCCCCTCCAACTCCCCCTTTTCTTGGCATGGTTTGCCAAGCATTTGAATGTCGTTATCAAGGGGGAGAGCTTTCTTTACTTCGGTGAGCTCAGCGCTTTCCCGACCTCATTCTGAAGGAGCCTAGGCGAGTATTCGGAATCTACTTGAAGCGCACAGTGATATTGCATTGTGAATTTAATTATCTGCGAATGTAGAACCAGTACCTCCCCTTTGAGCTCGATGTATTGAGATCTTCAGAGTTTGATACAAGGGGAGGTTAGGTGGGGTTGATGGTTTAACGTTGAGTTAGATGCTTCCAACCCCCTCCAACTCCCCCTTTTCTTGGCATGGTTTGCCAAGCATTTGAATTTGGTTATCAAGGGGGAGAGCTTTCTTTACTTCGGTGAGCTCAGCGCTTTCCCGACCTCATTCTGAAGGAGCCTAGGCGAGTATTCGGAATCTACTTGAAGCGCACAGTGATGTTGCATTGTGAATTAAATTATCTGCGAATGCAGTACCAGTCCCTCCCCTTTGAGCTGGATGTATTGAGATCTTCAGAGTTTGATACAAGGGGAGGTTAGGTGGGGTTGCTGCTTTTAGGCTTTTGACTTTCGCCTCTTACAAAGACAAAAAATCCACCTCAATCGATGTGGATTTCAGTATTCAACTCAAAGCAAATTCAATTAAGACTTTGGCTCAGATTTCGCATCAAACTTCTCAGACCATGCCGCTAGAATTTCTGCACGCTTGCTACCCATTTGCGCGAAGTCCATCTTCGCCATGTTCTCTTGAACGTTAGGGAAGTTAGATACGGTCGCTTTCACTTCTTTATGTGCAACCACTGGGTACATTTCCACGTAAAGCTCGTTTGCCGCTTTAGAGATTGACCAGTCGACAACGCGCTTCGCTGCATCAGACTCTTTTACTAGACCAACGGCTTCTGATTCCCAGCCGATGCCTTTTGGTGTGATAACCGCTAGTGGTGCACCCTGTGTTTTCAACTTCGCGCCACGGCTCGCCATCGAAATACCGATAGCCACTTCACCCATGCCCGCTTGAACACATGGCTTAGAGCCCGAGTGCGTGTAGTGTGCAATGTTCTTGTCTAGGTCACGCATGTAGTTCCATGCCTGATCTTCACCCATGTTTTGTAGCCAAGCAGAAACCTGCATGTAGCCAGTGCCTGAAGACGCTGGGTTCGGCATTGCAATGTGACCTTTGTAAACCGGCTTTGTTAGGTCTTCCCAAGACGTTGGTTTCGGTAGGTTAAGTTGTTTCGCTACCGCTTCGTTGAAACAAACTGCGTTAAAGAACGCATCGTTACCAAACCAAGCTTGGTTTGATTGAGGGTCGTTTAGGTTCGCGTGCAGCTCTTCCAAACCTTTTGGTGTGTAAGGCTTAAGAAGACCTTCATCTTTAAGCAGTGCCATTGACGAGCCAGCCAGACCCCAAACCACTTCCGCTTGAGGGTTGTTCTTTTCTGCCAGCAATTTCGCCGTCATGATACCGGTGGAATCGCGAACCCACTTAATCTTGATATCTGGGTTATCTTTCTCAAACGCAGACTTGTATTTAGCAAGAATGTCAGTTTCGAAAGCGGTGTAAACCGTGACTTCCTGTGCTGCCATTGCATTCGTAGCTAGCAGAGAGACAAGTGCAGCCAGCGATCCTTTCATCAAACGGTTTTTCATCATTTTCTCCAGTTAATTTGGCTAAGTTTTCATTTGGTCTGTACCAGTTGACGATAACCACCCTACTGAGCCTTTGTGACGAAATCATGACCATTAAATGGCAGTTTTACGAAAATTTGCGCTGAATAATTGTTCAACTGATCCGCTATTTTCTGGATATTAAAGTTTTATGAAATTGGAGATTCGCCTATTTACTGCCCTTTTCTTCCTCGCTAGAGTGAACTCGAAATTTGGTGTAGACCAATTAGCTTATTCTGATGGAAATCGAGATGAAAAACGAATACCTACTACTGACTCCAGGTCCTCTATCTACTTCTGAAACAGTACGTGAAGCCATGCTAAAAGACTGGTGTACTTGGGATGATGAATACAACAAAGACATTGTAGAAGTGATCCGCACTAAGCTTGTAAAACTGGCGACTCAACAAGACGGCTACACCAGCGTACTAATGCAAGGTAGCGGCACCGCATCAGTGGAAGCGACAATTGGTAGCGCCATTGGCAAAGATGGAAAATTGTTGGTTGTCGACAACGGTGCTTACGGTGCGCGTATCGCTCAGATCGCTGAATACCTAAATATTCCATGCCATGTAGTTTCCCCAGGCGAAACATCACAGCCACACTTGAACGAGGTGGAAACTGCATTGGCATCGGATCCTGCGATCACACACGTGGCGATTGTTCACTGTGAGACAACCACTGGCATGCTTAACCCAATTGAGGCATTTGCTTCTGCGGCAAAAGCACACGGTAAAGTCGTGATTCTCGATGCCATGTCGAGCTTTGGTGGCATTCCTATCGATATCGCAGAGCTAGGCATCGATTTTATGATCAGCTCTGCAAACAAATGTATTCAAGGCGTACCGGGCTTTGGCTTTGTGATTGCGAAACAAACTGAGCTAGAAAAGTGCCAAGGTCAGGCACGTTCTTTGAGCCTTGATCTTTACGACCAGTGGCAATGCATGGAAGTGAACCACGGCAAATGGCGTTTCACGTCTCCAACGCACACGGTTCGCGCTTTCTACCAAGCATTGTTAGAGCTGGAAAAAGAAGGCGGCATTGAGGCTCGTCATAACCGTTACCAAACTAACCAGAAAACACTGGTTGCAGGTATGCGTTCTCTGGGTTTCGAACCGCTACTGAGTGATGATCTGCACTCGCCAATCATCACTTCTTTCTACTCTCCGACGCACAGTGATTACCAATTCAAAGCGTTCTACACGCGTTTGAAAGAGCAAGGTTTTGTGATTTATCCGGGTAAAGTATCGAACGCAGATTGCTTCCGTATCGGCAACATTGGCGAAGTTTACCCAGCAGATATCGAGCGCTTAATCGGTGCAATTGAAAAAGCAATGTACTGGCAAGTTGCGTAAAGCAACCTTCTGATTGAGAGAGCGTTATGACTCAGAATATCAAACCGACCCATTTCCGCAGCGAAGGTGATGTCAACACGACACCAGCGCGCCAAGCTTGGAATGCATCGATGGACGACGAACGCACGCAAGCATTACTGAAGCGTGATTCGGAGGTCTTTCTTCATCAAGCCATGTCGACGCCTTGCTTAGATACCTTGGAAGCAGCAGAAGGCATCTACATCCAAGATGCCAAGGGCAAAAAGTACATGGACTTCCATGGTAATAACGTCCATCAGCTGGGCTACGGTCATCCGCATGTGATTAAACGTGTGCAAGAGCAAATTGCCAAACTGCCTTTTTCACCACGTCGTTTTACCAACGAGACCGCGATTGAATGCGCCGAAAAACTCACCCAAATCTGTGGCGGCGAATTGAACCGCGTGTTGTTTGCTCCGGGTGGCACATCTGCGGTTGGCATGGCACTTAAACTAGCCCGCCATATCACGGGCAACTACAAGGTGGTGTCTCTGTGGGATTCCTTCCACGGCGCATCGCTAGATGCCATCTCAGTGGGTGGCGAAGCGTGCTTCCGCCAAGGCATGGGACCATTAATGGCAGGTGTTGAGCGCATTCCACCATCGGTGTCTTATCGTGGTGCTTTCCCAGTCGCCGACGGTAGCGATGTGCATTACGCCGACTACCTTGAGTACGTAATTGAGAAAGAAGGTGGCGTGGGCGCGTTTATCGCAGAAGCGGTTCGTAATACCGACGTACAAGTGCCGAGCAAAGCCTACTGGAAACGCATCCGTGAAATCTGTGACAAACACAATGTCATGCTGATCATCGACGACATCCCTAACGGCATGGGTCGCAGCGGTGAATGGTTTACCTACCAAGCCTACGACATCGAGCCAGATATGCTCTGCATCGGTAAAGGTTTGGGTGGTGGCTTAGTGCCTATCGCAGCCATGGTGACCAAAGACAAATACAACACCGCCGAGCAAATCTCCATGGGTCACTACACTCATGAGAAAAGCCCTATCGGTTGTGCTGCGGCACTGGCAACCATGGAAGCCATTGAGCAAGACGGCTTGCTAGATAAAGCCAAAGCCGACAGCCAGTTCATGCGTGAAAAGCTGCTAGAGATGAAAGCCAAATACCCAGTGATTGGTGATGTGCGTGGCATCGGCATGTTGTGGGGCATTGAGCTGGTCACCGACTACGAAAGCAAAGCGCGCGCGTATGACGAAGCGGAAGCTGTGTTGTACCAATGCCTCAACAACGGCGTGAGCTTCAAGGTATCGCAAGGCAATGTGATTCAACTCAGCCCACCGCTGATCATAACTCGCGAACAACTGACAGAAGCGTTGGCGATCTTCGAAGAAGCGATCGCCAAAGTGTGTAAAGACTTTAACTACATTTAGGTTTTGTTGACCTTTTGAGCTGATTTTTGCAGCAGTTTGTGGGTTCTTTATGCAAGGCAGAGGCTTTGAGTTGTAGCTGTTCTACCTGATAAGCCGATAACGCAGAAGAAAGGAACCACAAACGCTGCCCGAAGGGTTCGGCTAAAAGCGTTTTACTCTTTGTTGTGAGGTGTTGTGCTTAGAATGACTAGGCTACAAACCTCTCGCCGCGATTAAAACGCTTTTATCTCGAACAAAATTTAACCGCAAAAGGTCAACAAAACCTAGAGTCAATAGACCTCAACAAAACCAATTTATCCAGAGCGCGGTTCCAACGTGAAGGCAAGCGCTCTGGCAAGCAAGAAAAAGGATTGAACATGAGCAACTCACCAATTCAAGCAGTGATCTTTGACTGGGCTGGTACTATCGTCGATTTCGGCTCTTTTGCGCCAACCAGTATCTTTGTAGAGGCGTTCAAGCAAGGCTTTGATTTTAATATCGACCTTGAAGAAGCGCGTGAACCAATGGGGCTTGGTAAGTGGGATCACATCCAAGCTGTGGGTCGTATTCCTGCTGTTGATAAACGCTGGAATGAGAAGTTTGGTCGCTCAATGACTAGCGAAGACATTGACGCTATCTACGCAGCATTTATGCCTCTGCAAAAAGCAAAAGTGGCTGATCATGCAGAGCCTATCTTAAATGCGATTGAAGTTGTGAACGGTCTGAAAGACAAAGGCATCAAGATCGGTTCTTGTTCTGGTTACCCTCGCGAAGTGATGGACGTATTGATTCCAGTGGCAGCGGATTACGGCTACAAACCAGATTACGTAGTAGCAACGGATGACCTGCCTCAAGGTGGTCGCCCTGCACCATTTATGGCACTGAAGAACGTGATTGAGCTGAATGTAACCGACGTTAACGCGTGTATCAAAGTGGATGACGCCGCACCGGGCATTGATGAAGGTCACAACGCCGGTATGTGGACCGTTGGTCTGCTGCTTTCTGGTAACGAAGCCGGTCTGACGTTTAAAGAGTACCAAACTGCGGATGAAGCAACGCTTAATGCCGCTCGTGAAAAAGCCCGTGCAAAATTGCTCAAGAGCTCGCCGCACTACCTCATTGACACCATTGCTGACTTCCCTGAAGTGGTTGCAGATATCGAATGTCGCCTAGCGGCAGGTGAGCGTCCTTAGTCTTCATCTTCCACCAATAAATGAAACAAACGCCCCTTACGTGAGGGGCGTTTTTCTTTTTGGCACTATCTTATGGAGGTTTGGCTTATTGAAGCGTACTTCCGTTAGATAGCAGCTTTCTTGTCGGCTCTTGCTCGGTGTATTCGACCGCATCGTGATCGGCGAGCTTCTCGACTTCCGCCTGTTCACCCACCACAACCAACACGTGTTGTTTCACCAGAGCGTCGACCACTTCAATGTTGTGCTGACGAAGAAGCGCTCTCACTTCGCTCTCTTTTCCTTCATGATACTTAACAAAGTAACGCGCAGGTTGCTGCTCGGCTTGATCTTGGCGTTCATCCACGAGAGGAAATCCTTGATTGTTTGCCAAGCTGCTTGAGCTAAGTCCGATTGCCAATAGTGCGGTAGCGCCTACCGCAGACAAAGAAAGTAAGGTCAACTTCTTCATAGTCACTCCTTATTGAAAGGTCAGAGTCCAACTGTTGATGGTGCCTGTGTCTCTTCTGGCATTGTCCACCGCTTTAAGTTCCCATGTGCCTTGTGATTCAAAACCAGAGAAATCCGCTTGGAAACTGGTTTTAATGTCGTTCGCACCACCACCCGCATTGTCGTGCAGTACTACTTGACCACCGTCAGGTGACGTTAGCGTGACACGAAGATCGCCAATGTAGGTGTGAGTGATATCCAAGTCGATAGTCACTGAGCCTGCATCACCAGAGCGAGCCACATCCAATGGGCTTACGATACCCGCAGAGCTGTTGTCAGGAATCGCTACTGCATTCGAGTTGGTGTAGCTAGAAGGAGCAGAACCGCCACCTGATGAGTCGCCCGAGCCGTTATGCGCTGCCACAAGAGAAACACCAGAGTACGCGCTGTAGCCGTAAACTAATACTTCATATTGCCCTGCGCCAGATACGTTCAAGCTACAGCTTTCGCCATTACCGCCCGCCCATGAACGACAGTCGTAAGTGCTGGTGCTTGGTGTGCCGTTAAAGCGCACGTAAAGATCAGAATCACCAGAGCCACCACTCATGTTGAATGTCGCTTGCGTTGCATCTGCAGGGACGTCAAACACAAATACTGTGCTTGATTTGCTGCCGCCAGAAAGCTGCGTTTTCGCCACACCACTTTCGAGAACGTTGTCGTTGCCAGAACCACCGCCATCTTGACCATTACAGCCTGCGTCTAGGTATTGTTTCGCTGCTTCAGCATTCACAAGGCCATGACCAGTGCGGTTATCACGACCCGTTACGTCGATGTCCGTTGCTGTCTTGATCAGTGCATTACGTACTTGCGCTGCAGTACAAGTTGGATGGTAGCTCCACACTAGACCTGCAACACCGGTTACGTGCGGCGTCGCCATCGAAGTACCGTTGTAGTACTCGTAGTCTTCACCCTTGGTGGTCGATACAGTGATGTCTTGACCAACATAGCCCAACAGCTCCTGACCGAAGGCACGATCAACCGTCACCGACACAATACGCGCCGCGTTGTTCTGATCGACAAGGAAAGGATTCTGCAAGCCCGGTAGCTCGGAGTTACTGTACACAATCGCCGCACTTGCGCCTGCGTTGTAACATGCTTGAACTGCATCGATTTCTGGGTAGTTGCCTGATGATTGGTTACCTACACGCTCAGTCAAACAGATCTTGCCCGACATATCGCCACAGCTGAAGCTGCTACCGGATACGTCACAGCTTGCTAGTGTCGCCGTGATAGAACCTGCAACCGGATCAGGACCGTAACTGCCGCCAGATTGGATCAAACGGTTATGAGGAACAATGCCACGCTCAAACTGGCTGGCACCGTTCAAGCGAATGTCTGAAAGCTTACCCTCGCCCACTGTCACCGTAGACAGAATTGCTACGCCCGGACCTGCGATTTCAACTTGGTCTGTCGCTTGAGAGAACGCCGCGTGATCACGCTTATCATCCACCGCCGCAACTGACATTACTGAATCGTAAGATGCTGGGTAGCTGTGCGCAGTGTTACCATCGTTACCCGCAGCGGCAATCAGCAGCACACCTTGGTCATAAATGGTTTGCAATGCGTTTTTCTCCGTCACACTCGATTGGCTACCACCAAGGCTCATGTTGACTACGTTCGCGCCGTTGTCAGCACAAGTTTGTACCGCTTTCACCAAGCTGGATGAATAACCCCAACCCGCTTCATTGAACACCTTAACGATGTGCAAATTCACGTTTTGGTTTGGCATAACACCTTTGATGCCTTCCGTGTTGGCAATCGCGGCAATCGTACCTGCTACGTGTGTACCGTGAGCGTTGTTATTCCCCGGAACACTCCAAGAACCAGTACCGCTGTCGTTTGTACCCGACACTCGGTTACCACTCAGATCGTTGTGCGCCAGATCGTAACCCGAGTCAATGATACACACGGTGCGATTACCTGCATTTGAGTCATCCAGAAGCTGAGCGTTCACCGCCTCATAGCCCCAAGGGATAGTCTCACTTAACAGATAACGCGGTGGGTCAATTTCAACGTATTCCACATCGCTGCGGTTACGTAATTGCCCCAACTCCGAGTCTTCCATCTCCACGCTGTAGATCGCGCGGTTTCCTAGCTTTTCCACTTTAAGCGCTTTGAGCTGATCTAATACCGACTCTTGCGCGATGCGTGGCCCCCAGAATGAGTTCCCACCCAATGCTGAGGGACTGGACGTATCTTCTTTAAATTTGACGATGTATTTGGTCGGCAAGTTAGATTCGTCGAACCCCGTTAGAGGAGCCGCATGCGCTGACATCGAAAATGTCAGTGCTACTGCAACGGCAGACAATGAAAACAAGCCATTTAATTTAGTTGTTGTGTGATGCATTTGCTCTATTCCTTGTTGAGCTGATTTTTATTCACTTTTTACTCATGAAAAGTCATTCAAACCTCATTAACATGAGTTATTCAGCTATAGGTTATTTGTTAAAAAATCCAAATAATTCATTTTATGAATACATAATTGTTAATAAAAGATCATTTAATAAACAGAAATAGTGAACATTTAGAATCAACCAATTTACTTATAAAGCAATTACTTATTAACAATAAAAGTGCATGTTAAATTAATGTTAGTGAGTAATTATTCTAGATTTTATAAAATTATTCTATTTACCAAATCTATTGAAATACGATTGCGGTACCAAAATTGACAATTTGAATAATTAGATATTTGACTGAATAGCGTATTTACCCAGAATGAGGAGAGTTGATGAGATAACTTCTCATCTAAATCATGACGATAATCATTATAGAGAGTGAATCATGAACAAAACCATTACGTTACTTAGTGCATTATTACTACCACTCAATCTTGCTCACGCTGCCGAATCAACACTGTCTCCGGAGATAATCAGTGCTTCACAAGTAAGAAGCACACAAGACAAGCAAACTTACACATACGTTCGCTGCTGGTATCGAACTAGTTATTCACACGATGATCCAGCAACTGATTGGGAATGGGCAGAAAACCCAGATGGCAGCTACTTCACTATTAACGGTTATTGGTGGAACGCACTCTCATTCAAAAACATGTTCTATACCGATACGCCACAAAATGTTATCAAACAACGTTGTGAAGAAACGCTCGATCTAGCGAATGAAAACGCCGATATCACTTTCTTTGCCGCTGATAATCGTTGGTCATACAATCATTCGATCTGGAGTAACGATCCTGTAATGCAGCCAGATCAGATCAACAAAGTGGTCGCGTTGGGTGATAGCTTGTCGGACACGGGCAACATCTTTAACGCATCACAATGGCGCTTCCCGAATCCAAATAGCTGGTTCTTAGGGCACTTCTCCAACGGGTTTGTGTGGACAGAGTACATCGCTCAAGCAAAGAAATTGCCATTGTACAACTGGGCTGTGGGTGGTGCTGCGGGTGAAAATCAATACATCGCTCTGACGGGAGTTGGTGAGCAAGTTTCCTCTTACTTGGCGTACGTAAAACTGGCAAAAAACTATAAAGCAGCCAATACCTTATTTACCCTTGAATTCGGTTTGAATGATTTTATGAACTATAACCGCAGCGTTCCAGAGGTAAAATCAGACTACGCTGAAGCTTTGATCAAGCTGACGGATGCAGGCGCAGAAAACTTTCTCCTGATGACGCTACCCGATGCCACGTATGCGCCTCAGTTTAAGTATTCCACTCAAGAAGAGATCGCCACGATTCGAGCAAAAATTCTTGAGATGAACGAATTTATCAAAGCACAAGCTGATTACTACTCAGCGCAAGGTTTAAACATCACATTGCACGATACTCATGCACTGTTTGAAGGCCTAACAGCAAACCCTGAGCAACATGGGTTTGTAAATGCAAGCCAAGCCTGCCAAGACATCAATCGCTCATCGGCAGCAGACTACTTGTACAAACATTCGCTACGTTCTGAGTGTGCCTCTTCGGGCTCAGACAAGTTTGTATTCTGGGATGTGACTCACCCAACCACGGCCACGCATCGCTACGTAGCAGAGAAGATGTTAGAAAGCAGTGATCAGCTATCAAACCACCCTTTCTAAGCGGTCTATTAGAACCTCTCAACATTTGAGAGGTTCTGTCCTCTAAATCTCTCTTTACATTCATAGTCTGAGATTGAATTAGCAGGCTGAACTCGGTAAGTTGAAAGAAAAATCAGAGGTCAATGTCGTGCTCGATCATCCATTTACTCAACGCGCTCTTGATGTGATTCGCTCGAAATCCGCAGGAGCGCCGCAATCACATCCTTTCGTAGTGACCATCAACTTTCATCCAGATCGAACCACCTCAAGAGGCGAGCCTTTGCTTAAGGCAATAGCCCAAGATGGCAAGCTCAAATCCCAATTTGAAACCGGTACAAGCAATGGCGGACTGACGGCTTACGAAGGTGGAGATCGTTGGCGTTGGGAGCAACGCGTGTTTGATGGTGTTTACGACAATAGCCAACCAAATCAACGCCCAAAATATGGCGCATTAAACTTCTCAGGCTCAGAAGTTGGCGCTTCACCAAGATTTGGTTCGAGCTACTTCTTATTGAAACCAGAGATCAGCAAGCGAGCGACATTCTGTTACCCAGATAGCTTCTTCGAGCCAGAGCACTTCGCCACCATTGAACGCGTTCAACCCTTGTTGGATGAGTTAAACGCACAAGCGCCTGACATGTTGGACGCCTATATCGAAACTCAAATCCACGGTGACTTGCGCTTGGAGGAAGATATTCAAGCCTTGGTGCTCGACCCTTCATTTAAAGGCACAGAGGTAGAAGATTACGCTCGTGAATTACCAGTTGAAATTCGTTGGCACAGTGGTTTTTGTGCCTCAATAGAAGACATCAACCTTTATCCAGACTATCGAGGACAAGCTATTTTAGATGTCGCGAATCAGGTTGCGAAAAATGGCATTCTAACACCACGTATTATTGGTGAAGCGGTAAAAGTAAAAGCGTTTGACGAGCAAGACTTGAAAAAAGTCTGGCATTACTTAGCGCGATTTGGATTTGATTATCGACAGGCTGGCGATTAAAAGCCACCAGCCCATTTGTCGAAATCATCGATCACATTAAGCTCTTGTTGAGTACGAGGACGCGGATAATACGGCAGAGCAAGTAGCTTCTCTGATGGCATTAATAGCCAATCTGGTGACATTTTCATACGCACCAACTCTTGCTCATCATCACGGCGAACAAACATGTAATAGCCATCTGCGTGGGTATTGGCGTAACTGGCGATTTGCACAATCTCGCCGCTTGGCAGTTTTACTTTGCGTCCCAAAGGGTACAAACGATGCAGTGCAAAACTTACATGCGCATCTTCAAGATGACCCTTTTTAAAACGCGATAAACCAATCGCAGTGGACGTCGTGCGATGAGACCACCCAGCTAGCTTCAACCCTTTGAGAGAGTCTTTGAATGGTTGTCCTTTTGGCTCGCCTTCGTTGGAGATAAATTGCACCGTTAACGCGTCAGCTTGCTCATCTAAAATTTGCAAAAATTGCTCGCCCGTTTTATCTGCCAATAATTTCACGTTACTGCTCCGCCAAGATATGTGAATGGAATACTATAAAGACCTTAACGCAAAGTTCAAGGTCATCTTTTTAATCGTTTTTGCTTGTGATTTACACCCTCTAAAACAAGAATACAAAGCGACAGATTTTATAAATCATGTCAATGTATTGCTTCATAAAACAATAATAACAAGGGATCAGTTTGCTTAGATTATTACAAATAGTCGTACTGATAAATGCGGTCGCGGCAGTGATCGTATTTGGACTTTCTCACTTTGTGCCTCAATTTCAATCTACCCAATTGAGTGACTTTTTGTTTTTTGTCCTCGTCGTCATCTGGGTATTAGCAAAAATGACTTGGGAGGGCGGTATGTATTCTCGCCATTCGCTCCTCGATGATGAATTCACGTATAAAGTGCACTCAATGGTCGACCGTCAGCATTTAGAGACAGACACAAGCAAAAACTATCAGCTTGGGTTTATCTTTTTTATCGCGGGTTTACCATCACTTTTCGTCAATGTTGCTATGATGATTTGGTAACCCTTTAAGGAGCAAAGAATGAATCTAAAACGCTATGTTGTGTTGCCTATGATGGCAGCAGCGCTATTTAGCTGTGCTCAGCACGAGTCCGATGACACCGCAAAAATCATGACCGTCAATGTCGGTTCAGAATTGGTGGATTGTGTGGGTGTCGGGCCAATGAAATGCATGGTGGTCGATGGTAACTACTTCTATGACCAAATCGACGGTTTTGAATTTGAATCAGGTTCCGAGTACACCTTAAAAATCAAACGCACTCAGCGATTTACCCCAGAGAATGCACCTGCCGATGCGAGCTTGTATCGATATGAGCTGATTGAAGTATTAGAGAAGCGATAACCGTCATTTTAACCGCCCATAGAAAAGGAAGTTTTATGTTTGGAAATTGGAAACGAAACCGCCAAATTCGCGAGGTCGCAAAGAACATCACGCCAAAATTAGCGCTCAAGTATGGTGAGAAACCAGATTACTCGAAGGAAGAGATCGATTGGGCGCTTAAAGAGAATGGTAAGACAGATGATGCCTTTACCCTGATCGCATACGGCATGTTTATTAACCAAGCCGATTACGTGCCGATGGGCCTAAGCCAAGAGTTAGGGGAACATGCTGAGTTTCAATCAGAGGTCTCGCTTGCTTTGTTTGATCAAGCGACGGATCTGGTGAGCGTCAGTGCGTTGCTAACTTACGCGGAGATTCAAGACAGCCACAAACAACAGCCCGCCACCGATTCGGATGATTTCGATGCTGATGGAGGAGATAGCGGTGGGGATGGCGGCGGCGGTGAATAGCATAACGCCAGCACCTTTGGCAATAAAAGCGGCGCTAACTCATCTCAATATTAACCACGAAAAGGCTCATCGCGAGCCTTTTAGCTTATCACCTTGGATAACTAAAAAGCTTCCTTTTGTTTACACCAAGCCTTTCAATTTCGCTAAACCATAAGCGGCGATGGTGACGCAGTCTTTGATATCACCATCTATCATCATTTGCTCGAACGCTTCAACTGAGAACGAGCGTGTGATCAAGTCTTCTTCTTCACTGTCTAGCTGATTGCCCACTTCAGCCAACTCACTCGCGAAATACACATGGCAAGTCTGGTTTAAGAACCCATAAGCGATGAACTGCGCACCAACGTACTCCATCTTATTGGCTTGCATGCCCGTCTCTTCTCGAAGCTCACCTTTTGCTAGCTCAAGATGATCCGCATCTGGATTTGATTCCCAGGCACCTTGTGGGATTTCCCAACAACGTTGCCCTACGGTGTAACGAAACTGCTGTACTAAGTGAATCACGCCGTTATCGATAGCCAGAATCGCCGCACAGTCTGGCTTGTCGACCACACCGTAAATACCTTCGGCTCCGCTAGGACGTTGAATTTTATCTTCACGTACCGTCATCCATTTGTTTTGATACACCACTTTGCTGTCGAGCTGCTTGATGTCTGCCATGAGAGTCCTTACTGCTTGATTCTTCGAAATTAGTTATTGGATTAAAAGCCATTCTAACGCTGTTTGCGTGTCAGTTTGTAGACGGTTTTCAAATTCAACGCGCTTATTGGCATTCAATATATCGCATCAAAACAATCATTCATCGTAATGATTTCGATGGCGCGAAATGGCAAGTTTTCAATTCGAGGAACTCATATAGTTAACCCATCGACGCAAGGCATGGCTTTGCAAACTTGTTCATTATTGATTGAGGGTTCTTATGAGCGCATCGGATAAAGTCTACGGTTTCAACACTCCACAACGTCTGTTTGTTGGTTATACCTTGGCGGTATTGGTAGACCTTACGGTACTGAACTTCTATGACGAATATTGGGATTTCGTAACCATTGATTCATTTACGATTTCTTTCGCCGCGGCATTGTTGCTTCAGTTGCTATTGAAGCTGTCTATCAAAGCGGAACACAAAATTGCAGAGTATTTTAAATCGAAGCCGGGTACGGCACCTAAGATTTACCGTGGTATCTCGACTTACGTTATCTTGGTCGGTTCGAAGTTCGTGATGCTAGAAGCCATTAACATTCTGTTCGGTGACAAGGTTGACTTTAGTGGCCCTTGGAACGGTGTCGTCGCCTTCTTTGCGGTGGTGTTTACCATTCTGATTTCAGAAGTCATCGTCGGTAAAATTTACTTCAAACTTGGTGAGAAAGAACAACAAGCACAACGTGAATTGGCTGAAAACAACGCTAGCTAATAAGCAAGCTCGATGAATAAAAAACAGCATCGATAAAAACAAAAAAGCGCTGATTTCTCAGCGCTTTGTTCGTTTATTCGTTCGCTTAAGCCACAAGGATGTTCTTAAGTTCGTTCAACGATTCCACCGTGTAGCTTGGTGCAATACGCTCATCCACACTTGCACCTGTGGTGTTCAACCAACACGTTTCAATGCCAAAGTTGTTACCACCCAAGATATCAGAATGCAGGTTGTCACCCACCATCAATACGCGCGTCTTACATGGGTTGCCCATTTGCGTCATCGCGTATTCAAAGATACCCAGATCCGGCTTAGCAATACCAACTTGCTCAGAAATCACCACGTGCTCGAAGTAATCGCTCATACCTGTACGTTCTAGGCGAATCGCTTGTAGCTCAGTAAAACCATTGGTGATGATGCCCATTTTGGCTTTACCTTGTAGCGCTTCCATCAACTCTTTCGCACCCGGCAGCAACGTGCAGATGTCTGCCATCGCTTCTAGGAATGCGCTGTTGAGATCCGCTGTTGTGGTATTGAGCTTTTCTGCCCACTCCGTAAAGCGTTTGTGCTTAAGCTCATCTGCCGTCACTTTGCCATCTTGGTAATCTACCCAAAGTGGCTTGTTGACCGTTTGGTAGTGGGCAAAATCTTGCTCGGTGAAATCTACGCCTTTGCGAGAAAACATCAGCTGCAAACCTTTGAAGGCATCAAAGTGAAACAAGGTTTCGTCAGCGTCAAACAAGATCCAATCGTATTTCATTTTCTTCCTTCCAATATCCAGGTCGTTTTCTGCCGCATAGTCTAATTGTTTTCTTCTTGAAGATAATCTCTATAATTGGAAAATGATTGTATCGTTTTTCTCGACAATAAAATTAATAATAGATACCCCCAATAACCTAGGAGCACGCCGTGAATGCCATTGCGTCACTGCCAGTATTTGTCGCTGTCGTCGAATGCGGCAGCTTTTCCCTTGCCGCCAAGCAGTTAAACCTGACTAAATCGGCGATCAGTAAACGCATTAATCAACTCGAAGATGACCTCGGCATTCGCTTGATTAATCGCACCACAAGAAAGCTCAGCCTAACCGAAGCTGGACGTCGATACTTCGAGTACGCTTCACAAGCAGTGAATCTTGCTCAACAAGGTGTCGATGCCGTTTCTGAGTTGCAAGGTTCACCGCAAGGTCGGCTCAAAATCACTGCACCCATGTCTTTCGGTGTTTTGCACGTTGCGCCACTTATCAGAGAATTTCTTGCACGTTACCCGAAAATTGAGGTCGATTTACAGCTAGAAGATGCCATGGTGGATTTGGTCGAACAAGGCTTTGATTTGGGGATTCGCATCGGCGAACTTGCGACTTCTAACCTTGTCGCGAAACGCCTTGCTCCGTGTAAAAGCGTGCTGTGTGCCTCTCCCGAATACTTAGAAGAGTTTGGCGTACCAACTAAACCAAGCGATTTGGTGACACACAACTGTTTGCGTTATTCGTATTTCCGAGGCGGGGTGGAATGGATGTTCATCAACAGCGGCAACGAATACAAGGTACTACCGAAGGGCAACTTTGTGGTCAACAACAGTGAAGCGATTCGCCAGTTGCTATTAAGAGGGTCTGGCATCGCCCAATTACCGACTTTTATCGCCGCCAAAGACTTTGCAGCCGGTAACTTAAAACCACTGATGGAAGACTTCTCCCTCCCTGAGCATGCCATCTATGCGGTGTTTCCAGAGCGCAAACACATGCCATTGAAAGTACGTGTGTTCATCGACTTCATCAGCGAAAAGCTTGGCACTGATACACCGTATTGGGATCGCTATTGATCGATTTGAATACCCACTGACGAATACACATGTTTTGCTGAGATCAGTTATTGGCCTCAATCAGAAGATCTTTCTTCAACTTTAGCGCCATAATTTCCTTTCTCAGCACTTCTTTAGTTTCAGGATCTTCTGAGCTTTCGAATTCTTTCTGCTTCTTCTCAATAAGCTGCATCATTTGCACCGCTGGCGGTAAGCAGTTTGCGTCTTTAAGAATCTTCATACCCATTCGGTGCTCAGCGGGTGTTTTAAAATAGTCTTCAAGGTCGAGCTTTTTGCCTCTGTAAGGGTTGTCTTTCAGCTCACCTGTTTTTTCAGCATTGCGAATCCAACCACCGATCGCGTTATCAATGTATGACGACATATTCACCTCTCGAGTAATGCGTTCTATTTATAAACGGCTTTGAGACCTTCGATCGTGATTCGAATACCATCATCGAAGTACTTGTCATAGTCCACGGGCTTAGCTTGACTCATTAACCACGCAAAATGAGGCAGTTGCTCGACGTCCAATTCAGGAAAAGATTGCGGTTCATTACGTGCAGCTTGTTCTTGATGCTCAACAATGTCCGTCACTCGCGTATAAACACTCGCAAACGCCATAAAACCAACTTCTGCTTCAAATTTGGCCTCTCTGAAGATACCTAAAACATCGTTGACGATGATGCTTGAAGCGGGCGTGAAACTTTGACTATGGCGAATAAACGCGACCGAACCTGGAATAGACATAAGTGCTTGTCTGAAGTTTTTCGCAAACGTGTAAAGGTATGCTTCCCAGTCTTTCTCTTGCGGCAATGCGACTTTCCCTAGTACATAGTCACAACATAAATCGACCAACGCATCTTTAGAGCCAACATGTCGGTACAGTGCCGTCGCGCTAACCCCCAATTGTTTGCCAAGTGCATGCATGCTTACATTTTCTAGCCCTAGGTTTAAGGCACACTCAACCACTTCTTTTCTAGAAATTTGTGCAGGACGCCCTTTGCTGCTTTTTTCGCTCATCATTGTCTCAAAATAAATAGTTAACACCATTAAGTTAATGCAGTTAAGTTAATACCATTAACTTAACCTGTCAATACTGCGATTTATTCAAAATGGCATATCGTCTTATTTGGTTAATCTAATGTTTCATTTTTAACAGGTGCGCAACCATCATAGGAGCGCTAACTTAAGTAGCACGTCAACCACACCGGAGTGTGAAGCTATGAAAGTACTGATTCAATACACCCAAGCGGGTAAATATCGTGACCAAGCGTGGGAATCACTGACGCTAAAAGCAAAAGGCGAGATGCAAGCCGTGACGCCTTCTTATGCCGCACAGCTTATTGAGCAAAACAAAGCGACGCTTGTAATGACGGAAGACGAGCAAGTGATCTTCCATTCTTAAGTAACAGATATCGATAAAAAATGAGCTCAAATTGGAGCTCATTTTTGTTTGATTGGTGGGTGGACTATCACGATCAATCTTGAATGATCTTGTTACCGCAGTTTTCGCAGATTAGATGACGAGAGAAGTCATCCATAGACGCAAGGAAAGCACCAAACACTGTGCTTTTTAGAAAACCAGAAATGAATTCCTTCTTACTGCGATTCTTATCTCCCTCAAAAGCACTTTTCTTTCTGACTAACACCACGACATGATGCGTTTCCACACCACACGAAGGACACATAACAACTTCTGTCTTATTTGACATATCAGCTCCTGAACTCGCTCTGGTGAATTCATTCTTGTTAAAAACGTCATAGCTTTCGATATAAGCACATGAAATTTATAAATTAATGAAACCGATATGTAAACAAGCGCTTATTGATTATGAGAATAAGCGCCGTGGGTATGTGTGATTACTCGTCCTCGTTTAAGCGACGAATCAATTTGGCAGGCGTACCGCCATATAGACAATCTGGTGGAACATCGCTGTTTACCACTGAGTTAGCGGCAATGACTGAGCGAGCACCAATGGTCACGCCTTGGTTGATCACCGAGTTGCCACCAATCCAGACACTATCTTCAATTATGATTGGCTTACAAAACGTTTCCCACTTAAGTCGGCTACGGTAATCCAACGAATGCGATGCCGTGTAAAGTTGCACACTAGGGCCGATAAGCACATGACTACCAATGGTAATTTTAGCCCCGTCCAACATCACGACGTTCATATTAATGAAGGTCTCTTCACCGACTTCAATCGTCTTTCCAAATTCACAATGGAATGGTGCTTGAATGATGCTTCTCCCTACTTTGCCAAACAGATTATTTTGCAAAGCGTCACGTTGAGATTCGTCGGTATTGGTATTGAAGGCCATTAACGCATGCGTTGCGTGAGAGCGTATCGCATCGATTTCTTTATCTGCACCATCAAATACTTGGCCAGACATCATTTTCTCTAGTTCGGTCATTGGGTAGTTCCTACAACTTTTGACCTAACTAGATTACGCAAAAAGCGGCATAAAAAAAGAGAAAAGCATTGGCTTTTCTCTTTCCTATTTTGTGAATGTAATGACGTGGATTACACGATTTCCCAACTGTGGGTCATCTCAACACCTTCGCCCAGCATTAGACATACTGAGCAATATTTTTCTAATGAGTCCGCCGCGACTTTCGCCACGATTTCTGGGTCGAGCGCTTCGCCAGAAACTTCAAAATGAATGTTCACTTGAGTGAAGATGCGTGGTGCCGTTTCGCGGCGCTCCGTGGTTAGCTTCGCATTCACAGAAGCCACTTTTTGGCCTGCTGTTTTTAAACCATCAACAACGTCTACAGAGCTGCAACCACCAGCAGCCATCAATACCATCTCCATTGGACTTGGTGCGGTTGCACCGCCGTTACCATCCATCACGACTGAGTGACCAGATTGAGACTGACCTAGGAATTTAAAGTCTTCGACCCATTTTACTTCTGCTTGCATGGTTTACCTCATTATTGCTTGTGCCCCATCGGCAACCTTCCACCCATGAGCGCTTGTTTCTTGCCGTTACTGTAGCCCCCTTGTGCAAAAGGGAAAAGAATTTTTCATAATCGCTGCAATTTTTTCGCTCTTAACTCTGTCTTCTTACGTAACATTCATTGAGAAAAATGACGTTTGAGGAAGTTATGAAGAAAGTATCTAAGCTATTGGTGGGATTCTCATTCACACTCCCTGTACTGTTCATCTTGCTAAGTAAAACAGGTACCGCCGATACCATGGATAAGATGAACGCATCTGGTAAAACTGACATCGCAACACTTGCGGGTGGCTGCTTCTGGTGTACGGAATCAGATTTAGAACAATTGCCTGGCGTGTTAGACGTTGTCTCTGGTTACTCAGGCGGTGATTTAGAAAACCCGACTTATCGACAAGTCTCTTCAGGTAAATCTGGCCATATTGAAGTGATTGAGGTGAAGTACGATCCTGCTGTCGTGAACTACGAACAAGTGCTGGACTACTTCTTCCGCCATATCGACCCGACTGACGACAAAGGCTCATTCGTCGACCGTGGTCCTCAATACCGTCCGGCGATCTTCTACCACAATGCGGAGCAAAAGCAGATTGCTGAGCAGTTTATGATGGAAATCGACAAGGCGATGATCTATCCAAAACCGTTGAAAACAGAACTGATCGAGTTTGAAAAGTTCTACCCTGCGGAGTCGTACCATCAGGATTACTACAAGAAGAGTAGCCTGAAGTACAAATACTACCGCTACGCATCAGGTCGCGATAAGTATCTCGACGAAGTGTTTGGTGAAGATCGTAAAGACAACCCAAAAACACTGCGTGAACTTATCAACGAAAAAGAGTTGGTGACGAAAGTGAAGGTGTACGAGAAACCTTCAGACAAAGAAATCAAAGCTAAATTGACTGAGCTTCAATACTACGTGACACAAGAAGAAGGTACGGAGCGTCCTTTTAACAACAAGTATTGGGATAACAAAGAAGCAGGCATTTACGTTGATATAGTCACCGGTGAGCCTTTGTTCTCGTCAACAGATAAGTACAAATCGGGTACAGGTTGGCCAAGCTTTACCAGACCAATTAACCCAGGCTACATCGTAGAGAAAACCGACTTTAAACTGGTTTATCCACGCACAGAGATACGCAGTAAGTTTGGTGATTCGCATATTGGCCATGTATTTAAAGATGGTCCAAAGCCAACGGGATTACGCTACTGCATGAACTCAGCCGCAATGGAGTTTGTACCTGTGAACAAGATGGCGAGTTTAGGCTACGGCGATTACCTGTACCTATTTGATAAGTAGCTATACTCAAGTAACCTCGAAATGCTTGGTTCAGCGAGAATGACTTGGTTTGAAGGCGAGGCAACAATTTGAAGATCTAGTGGTTCTAAATCGAAAATTGTTAACGAAGCATGCGAACCAAGGCAACTCGCCCTTCGGGAGCGTGTCACTGAAGCAATTTCTTCGTCAAACAACTTGGAAAGAACTAGCTATTCCGCTTCGTTGCTTTCCTTGAACTTGAATCAGTGACAACGCTCTGAACCCTGCATCTTGAAGTCACTTGAGTATAAACCACTGTTCTAACCAAATTAGGAGTGAACATTCAGCGCGATGAAAGGTTTTAAATCCAACCTTCCCATGAAAGTCTGTCCGGTCTGTCAGCGCCCATTTTCTTGGAGAAAGAAGTGGGCGCGAAATTGGGAGGAAATCATTTATTGTTCTGAGCGTTGTCGGCGAGTTAAAGCGAAGAAAACGTAGGTCACTCCGAACCTCTCATTGATGGGGTATCACATCTTGATAGCAAAGTTAGTTGACGTCGTTTACCAAGGCAATAACGTTCCATCATAAGCCCAAAACGCCCCGCTATCTTGCGGGGTCGCTTTTTCTATTAAGCCTAACAAATCCTTAGCGACTCGCTCTGGTGTGAACAACTTTCCCTCTGGCACATTGGTTTGAAAAGGTGCCGACAAAGCGGTATCCGTGGTGCCTGGGTGAAGTGAAAGTACCGTGCCATGCTTGAGCATTCTTTGCCACTCAATTGACATGGTTTTGAGGAACATATTCAACGCGGCTTTTGAGATCCGATAGCTATACCAACCGCCCAATTGGTTATCGTTAATACTGCCAACTTTGGCAGAAACAGTCGCGAACTTAGGCTGTGTGCTGCGTTTGAGCTTAGGTGTAAAGTACTTTGCCAGCAGTAAACTGGGCAAGGTATTTACCATTATCGTTTGCTGGAAAAAGTCTGCGTCGAGCGAGCTGAGATTCTTCTCAGGGCCTTGCTCTTGGGTGTGCAACATACCAACACAGTTCACCAACCAATCGACATGTTCAATCTGCTCACTGAACGTTTTTACCTGCTCGTCTTGCGATACATCCACTTGATACCAAATTACATTTGGGTGTTGCCAATCTGGTTGCAGCTTACGATAAGTGGCATGCACGCGAGCTTGAGGGAACCGCAAAGTGGCTTCTTGAACCATCGCCAAACCAATGCCACCGTTGCCACCAACAATCAGGATGTCCATCACAAGCTCTCCAAGTTTTTCATATAATGCTCTGCGGTTTGTAATATCGCATTCCGCTTTTCTTCTTCCATATTGTCCCAAGAACGAAAAATCATTCCGATACGTGGATTGGTTGCTAGACGTTTATCGTGTTTATTCATAAAGCGCCAATAAAGACTGTTAAACGGACACGATCCCTCTCCGCTCCTCGCTTTGTTGTCGTAATGGCATCCCTTGCAGTAGTCGCTCATTTTATTGATGTAAGAACCGCTCGCTGCATAGGGCTTGGTACCAACTATGCCGCCGTCCGCAAACAATGCCATACCCCGAGTGTTGGGCATCTCTACCCATTCAATCGCATCGACATAAATGCCGAGATACCACTCATCAACTTGGTCTGGATCTATCTCTGTTAGCAAACAAAAGTTGCCCGTGACCATCAAACGTTGAATGTGGTGTGCGTAGGCATAATCGAGGGACTGACCAATCGCATTGCGCATACAGGCCATTTTGGTTTCACCATTCCAAAAGAAGTCTGGCAGCTTTCTTTCTGCGCCCAACTCGTTCTTTTTCGGATAATGAGGCATATTCGCCCAATAAACACCTCGGATGTACTCTCGCCATCCTAAGATTTGGCGAATAAACCCTTCAACTTGAGAAATGTCGATGTCAGCGTTGGAATGAAATGCCTTAAGTGAAGCATCAATGACTTCTCTCGGATGCAGCAATTTGCTGTTAAGCGAGAACGAAATTCGGCTGTGATACAAGCTCCATTTAGCATCGTGCTGACCTGTCATTGCGTCTTGAAAGCGGCCGAACAGCGGCAGACAGACTTGGCAGAAATGCGCGAGTAAAGACAGGCTTTGCGCGCGATTGTTCGGCCACAACAAGTCCCCTTCGAGATTTCCGATGGTTTTGATGTCATGTCGTACCAACCGCTCAATAATGCCGCGTACGTCGGTACTGAACATCAAAGGTTGTGGCAGTTGTTCAATGTCTTGGGCTTTGAGCTTGTTACGGTTATTGGCGTCGTAATTCCATTTTCCGCCGACGGGTTTTCCGTCTTGCATCAAGATGTCGAAGCGCTTGCGCATACGGCGGTAAAAGTGCTCCATCATGATGTGTTTGCCTTGAGGAAACTGCGATTCTATCTCCTCAAACGGCAACAAAAAGTGTTCCGAATCAACACAATGCGTCACGACCCCGTCAAGCTTTAGTTTGGCTAACTGCTCCAGCAGACGATATTCATCGGGCCGTTGATATTCAAACTTACTTGCACCAACTTCGCTCACGTAGTGTTGCAAGACTTGCTCAAGATCGTCGAAGGATTGTGTGTCATCCAATGTGAGGTGCAAAACTTGATGACCTTCGCTCTGACGCTCTTTCGCAAACTGTTCCATTGCAGAAAAGAAAGCACACACTTTCTGAGTATGATGCGTGACGTAAGTATTCTCTTGCTTGAGCTCTGCAATCAGGTAAAGCACTTGCTTATCCGGTTGCTGAAACCAAGAGTGCTCACTGTTAAGTTGATCGCCCAAGATCAATCGTACGGTTTCAAATTGCATTACGGTTTCTCCGATGACGAAGCTTTGTCACTGCTGCCCATCACAATCGGCCAATCGACCATGTCTACACTATCCAAATGTGCACCAGCACAACGACCTTGCCACCTATCGATGAACTCCATGTGCGGATCGTACATTTCGGTTTGCTTTTCGAGGTTGAATTGTCGTGAACCACGCGGATCAGCACCAACGCCTGCTAGGTATTGCCAATTTCCCCAGTTTGATGCCACATCGTAATCAACCAGTTGTGACTCAAAGTACGCCGCGCCATAACGCCAATCGAGGCCAAGCTCATGCACTAAACAACTGGCGACCAACTGCCTGCCACGATTCGACATATAACCGGTTTCATTAAGCTGGTGCATACACGCGTTCACGATAGGAAATGGCGTTTCACCTTTCTTCCATTGCTGGAAACGGTGCGCGTAAAAGCTGGTGAGTGGTGCTTGATTTTGGATGCCACCGAATCGGAAGAGCTGTCGCTTGTATCGACGTGCATACCAATAAAAGTATTCACGCCAAAGCAGTTCGAAGTAAATCCAATAGGTTGAATCATTTGCGCCATTCGCCGCTTCATAACGTTTCAACATGGCATAAATGGTTTTCGGAGAAAGACACCCATGAGCTAGCCAAGGAGAGAACTTGGTGGAGTAATCCATGCCATCTAAACCGTTGCGCGTTTGTTTGTATTCACTTGCTAATGTTGAGGCAAAATACTGACGACAATGTTCAAGCCCTGCTCGCTCACCACCAGTAAACAGGCTTGGCTGGACATCGCGGGTCAAACTCAACGTCGGCAGTGCGAGTCCCTCTGGCAGTGGAGGCAGCGTTGTTACTGCTTCTACAGGTTTAGTTAGAGCAAGTTTCTCCACCTTTTTGCGAAACTTTGTAAAGGTATCAGGGAGTGAACCAAGGTCAAAGGGGAGGTGTTCAGCAGAGAACAAGCTCCGAACTTCGCTTTGAATAATTGATACATGGGGCACTTCTACCTGAATCTTATCGACCGCATCTTGTTCATCTGAACCAGAGACCGCATCCACAAAGAGATGGGTCACACCAAGCTTGTCAGCAGCATGTTTGATTGCTTGGTAAGGAGGTAAGTCAACGACCTGTAAACGTTGATTAAGTGCATTCAAAGACAAGTTGAGGCAATGCAGTGACTCGTCCAAAAACTGTTGTTTGGCGGACCCAAATTCCGGAACTTGTGCGTATTGCTTTAGGTAGGGCGACATTTTTGGGTAGCAGTAAATACAAATGAGCTGATCGACCTCAGCAGAGGCTCGGAGCAGGAGCGGATTGTCGTGCACTCTTAAATCGTTGGTAAACCAGTACAGTCCGATTGTTTTGTTCAAAAGAAGCTCCTTTTGGCACTTTTTTGTTACGCGCATGCCAGTTTTTACGCATCACCATTGGTCACGATCATCGCATCATTTAGATTGCTGAAATCTTCATCAAATAAAGTTTCTTAGTAAACAAAATGTTACAGATAAATTTATAAGTTATAATAGATTGAATCAGGATTCATGAAACCATTTGATTATTCGCTCAAGTTTTTAAAAAAAACCGTACAAAAATGATAAAAATTAAAGCGATATTGTTTTATATCCGTTACCCTTAGCCTAATTGCATTTTGCTTGTAACACCGCAGAAATGACCGACGAATTTAAGAAATCGACCGCTAATTTAAAAAAAGCGGTGCCATTAATGATCAAAAACCACGTAGCGGCGACACCAGCCAACTACGCGCTTTGGTATACCTACGTAGATAAGACCATTCCAGAATTGAACCAAGAAATGGACATGGTTCTGGAAAATTACAACGTTTGCCCTCCAGCAATACACAAACTGCTCTACAACAACTATGTAGCAAGCAAGGGGGAGACGAGCCTAGAAGATCTTAAAACCAACGTAGAAGTGCTATTAGGTGAAGTCTCCAGTTCAATGACGGACACCATCACCGATACCTCCTCCTTCTCTGATATGGTCGACAAAAGCTTTGATAAGCTAGAGAAAGTCGAAGACAGCAGCCTCAGCATTGAAGAAGTCATGAATGTTGTACGCCAGCTTGTTGTTGAGTCTCGTGAAATTCGCCATTCAACCAAGTTCCTTAACAGCCAGCTGACTAATGCGAGTGAAGAAATTTCTCGCCTCAAAAATCAGCTTGCTGAAGTCCAGAAAGACGCCTTATTTGATGGTCTCTCTAAGTTGTACAACCGCAGAGCCTTCGATAACGACTTGCGCATGCTGATTGACAGCAAACAAGCTATGACGCTGATCATGCTTGATATCGACCACTTCAAAGCATTTAACGACAACTACGGCCATTTGTTTGGCGATACGGTAATCAAAGCCATTGCACGTCGTTTACAGCAAAGCTGTCGAGATGGCATTAGTGCTTATCGTTTTGGTGGTGAAGAGTTTGCTGTCATTGTACCTAACAAATCATTGCGTATCTCACGTCAATACGCTGATACATTAAGACGTATGATTGAGAAGCTGCGTGTTCGCGACAAACGCTCAGGTAGCCAAGTGCACAGTATTACTGCCTCGTTTGGGGTTGCGGAATTTGAAATCGGCGACACGCCAGAAAGCTTGGTCAACAAAGCCGACAAACAACTTTATGAAGCGAAGCAACTCGGCCGCAACCGTGTCATGCCGCTGTAAGACTGATTTCCCAGCACATAAAACACTCAAACAAAACCCCAAGCACGCGCTTGGGGTTTTGCTTTCTTGGGCTGGGTCGTTATTTTTTTAAGCTTCTTAAAGCATTAGTCAATGCTATAGCAGTAACTTAAGAAATAATCTTCGCCGTTTTTCGCGGTAAATTCTTTATCTTCACTGCACGCCATTGGTTTGCCTTTTTTGTCGCCTTTGATCAAGCTGATCCAATGACGCATAGCTGTTGGGGCGTTACCCGTCAGCTCAGGGCTAAACGTGGTACGGGTTTCTAATTGGATGTCGTCGATGTCCATCAACTCAACACAACCTGTGCCTTTGTGACAACCAAACAGCACTTCAGCGTGGCTTCCGGATTCGTCTTTAAACAGAATCGATTTCGGATCTTCTTTCTCACCAGTGTACGCCACGAAATGCTTTGGACTTTTCAGGCCACTGTGCGTGCCGTCTTTGAAGTAAGCCATTACATGTCGGTAGTCAATCACGTAGCTAGATACGTCTTGGTGAGATCCATTCTCCAGTGGGAACATACGGTCTAGTAGTTGCTTCGCCTTAACTTGCTTTTCGCTTTGTTGCTCAGCACTTACCGCCTCGACGGCAAATACGGCTTCAGCGATAATTGGGCGTTGTTGTTCTTGGATGTCTTTTTTATCGAAGTTCAGCATATTCATCGTCGTTTCCTCTCACTTAAACACTCTTCCTAGAGTAAAAACTTAAAACCTCTGTTTAAGTTTCAGGCAAATCTGTGAAGTTGATGGTTAATTTCCTTGCCTGCTCAGTATGTAGACTAGCGAAATATTGACTACAATTTCACAACAAAAATTTTACAATGTGAATTTTACAAAATGTCTGTGTCAAAAAGTCTTATCCGCCAATCTCATTTCCTGGGTACGAAAATTCGCAACCTAAGAAAAAACAACCATTTAACAATGGAGGATTTGTCTGCACGTTGTGTGAGGATAAATCCAGAGTACGCGCCTTCCGTTTCTTACCTATCGATGATCGAGCGTGGAAAACGCGTGCCGAGCATCGATATGTTGGAAGTGATCGCCGAAGTTTTTCAGAAAGAACCCGCTTGGTTTCTGGATGATGAACCAGAGCTCGAAGCCATCACCCCCAATAAAGGTAACCGTGGAGGCATTAATGGCATGGCGCTTGAGCCAAGCTTCTTGTTTTCTAATGACATCTTACAAATCGCGATACCGGAAATGCTTTCGCAAACGGGGATCACAGGGCGTCAGTTTGCTCACCTTTTGATTCGTGCTCACCAAGAAAATCATCAAAACCACTTTCCAGATTTAGAAAGAGCGGCAGAAGAAGTCGGCTTAAAACGTTTGAATCTATCGGTTGAAGACTTGATCGACATTGCCAAAAGCTTGGGATTGGACATTCGTTGGATTGATCGCGCCCCTCAAGATGTGGTTGATGAACTGGGGGTCAGCGCCAAACAGCTCGTGACCTCGTT
Source organism: Vibrio hyugaensis (assembly GCF_002906655.1). Classification (NCBI taxonomy): domain Bacteria; kingdom Pseudomonadati; phylum Pseudomonadota; class Gammaproteobacteria; order Vibrionales; family Vibrionaceae; genus Vibrio; species Vibrio hyugaensis. The sequence continues at coordinate 2,010,156 of NZ_CP025795.1, forward strand.
TATGGAAGCCCCTGGCACGATTTACCTGAATAAACGAATGCGTGATTACCCCACTCGCTTAAAGTACGACTTGGCTGTGTATATTGGTCACAGGGTGCTACACAGCAGTGATGGTATGAGCAATGTGCTCTCTATTGGCCACCAGAACAATTGGGAACAGACAGACAGCCCGGTGTCGAACTCGGAGCTAAACTCTCAAGACATCCTCCAAGCATGGCGGGATTTTGAATCGAGTTTCTTTGCAGGTGCATTACTCTGTCCAAAAGTGCCATTTCGCCAATTGCTCGACCGCTCAGGTTATGAAATCGATGTTCACAAAAAAGCGGGCGTTTCCCCTTCTGTCGCGATGCGCCGCATGACGGTGGTATCACCCTACCCGCATTGGCATTACTTTGATGCTTATGGACCAGGTAAGCTCAAGGCAGTTTATCGTGGTAATGGTATTCCACTCCCTTGGGGGAACATGCGCAAAGTGAATGACCCTTGTCAGCACTGGGCAGTATTCCGTCGCCTATCACAGCCGCTAGATACCAGCTCAGCACAGATCTCGATTCTCAATGTTGGTAATGAACCACGCATCTATTGTTGTGAATCGGTCAATGTATTTGATCCAGCAGGAAACAATCGCGTGCTTTGTGCTGGCATAGACCTCAACCCGGCTATTTCTGCACAAGGTGGCGATGCGATTGCAATTGCAGAAGAGCTAAAATCGCTGTGTGTCTCTTCAGGGGGCAGTACGGTGATTCCGCAGCACATCAAAAAGGATCTGACGACGATAGCTAAGATCCTCAATATCAATTGGATTGAACGAGGAATTCAAACTCAAGCAAGATTGATTTGTTCAAGAGGCGCGGTATGTCCAAGACAACCAAGTTGTTATAACAAGTGTGGTGATTCAGGAGATACTGGCGACGAGGTGCAAGTTCTTGACCTATAGAAAGAAAAAACGCCAATCACAATAAAGGTGATTGGCGGTATATACTTGTGAACAATGTGTATTCACTAACAACGTCAGTTGGCTAGGTGACCCTCGGCTTAATAAGGGTCAATCTGTATAAAGCACGATGCGTGCCAACTTTTAAAACACCATTTTTTCTTCGATCCTGATGCATATTGATGGTTTATTGAGCACACATTTTGCAAATCGCATTTGCAAAATGCAAAGAACTGCAAAATATGCTACAGATCGCATTGCTACTAATCCCTTTATCAGCAATAGCCTCGTTGATGAGTACACCCCTTTAAAATGAAAACAGTCAAAAGCGGGAAGACACTGACTGTGTTTAAAGCACTATCAACGTTTAAGTATTACCCGCCATAATGCTTTTGCTGATACATCCGCTCATCTGCAATTTTCATCATTTGTTCTGACGATGTCATGACAGGATCAAACATCGCGTAACCCATGCTAGTGCGCAGATAAATCAGTTCTCCGTCATAGATAACTGGTGTGGAGCACAATGCCGTTCTTAACTTTTTCAAAAGTGTTTGGATATTTTCTTCTGTTTTCGGGTTATGGATCACCACCAAAAACTCGTCCCCGCCCATACGTGCGACAATATCAGAGCGACGCAAGCTGCTTTTGATTCGCTCTGCACAGGCAACAAGCACTTTGTCTCCAGCATCATGCCCATGTGTGTCATTGATGTGTTTGAAATGATCTAAATCGATGTTCACAAGAGCGAAGCTATAACGTTTTTTATAACGCTTTGCGATTTCAAACTGATGCTTGTACGACTGCATAAAGTAACGTCGATTTGGCAACTGAGTCAGCTCGTCATGCAGCGCACGGCTATCTGCCACAATGTACAAGCGATAAATCACCATCAATGCGATGCTCATCGCTAGGACAATGGGATAACCGACGAGTCGTGCAATATGAAGTCGGTGCCAAGACACTTGTTTTTCCAACTCTCCGTTGGCATAGACCGTAATACTCCAACCGCCATAAGGGAAATGCACTTGCTCTTTGGCATACACTTGGCCGTTTTCGCTCGTTTGACCAAAGAAAACATCGCCAAGTTCGCCACCACTATCATAGCCACGAATCGTCATGTAATAACGATATGAAAACTCGATAACCCCCGTATCTCTCAGCAAACCGTCAAAGTCGATGACGGTACTGATCACGCCCCAATAATCATTGTTTATCGGTGGATCACGAAAGACAGGGACACGCACAATCAACCCTTTCCCACCTTGCACTAGCTCGATAGGGCCAGCGATAAAGATTTCTTCAATTTCCTTAGCTTTTTGAACTTGTACCCATTGTTCTGGCACAGTCCGATAATCCAAGCCAACCACAGCTTCATTCCCTTTTAAGGGAAAGATATGGCTGACCACGTCGTTTTCTGCCATGCCAATCACTGTGATGTGCTTGCTTTTGTTTAGGATTCGATTGGCTGCAAGATTAAGCTTGCGCTCCTCATCTTTAGGCAGCAAAGTAATGAGTGTGGCAAGGGTGCTGGCTTTATAGATATCAGCCATAAGTTCCGCTTCCAAATTGGAACGGAGAATAGAAAGTTGTTCTTTGGCCTCAACTTGAACTCGCTCTTGGTAGAGGCTTTGCTGGTTCCGATGTAACAGCTCAATCACCCCAATACACAAGGCAAAAAAAGTGAGAAAGAACAATGCAAAATAGCCCTGCTTTCTGGGTGAATAGCGCATTTGTTCCTCACTATCTCGTCCTGACTACAACGAGACTTATTCATTATTGTTAAAATGCTTATTTACCTTAAGAATAACCAATAGCTATCGCAAAGGTAATAAATATCGACCATTTTTATAAATGAGAAAGGTAAAGTGAGATGCAAGTACAAGGTGATTTATTTAAAAGCTCATTTTGGCAAGAAGTAGCACAGGGCAGAATTTACTATGACCCTAACTTTCTCAGTAACTTAGAAGCTGATCGTTATTTCTCTAACCTTCGCTCTACTCTCCCATGGCAACAAGAGCGCATCACCATGTTCGGCCGCTCAGTACTGCAACCTCGTTTACAAGCTTGGCATGGCGATGTTACCTATACATATTCAGGATTAACCATGTCGCCACACCCTTGGACACCGGATCTCAACGAGCTAAAAGCGCGCTGTGAAGCCATCGCCAAAGTCCAATTCAACTCGGTCTTGGCAAACCTATATCGTCATGGACAGGACTCCATGGGATGGCACCAAGATAATGAGCCAGAGCTTGGAAGAAATCCGGTTATCGCTTCTGTAAACCTTGGCGAAACTCGACGCTTTTTACTGCGGAATTTACATTGTAAAACTCAGCTAGAGTATGAACTTAGCCATGGTGCCTTGTTAATTATGGCAGGAGAACTGCAGCATCATTGGAAACACGCGGTGCCCAAAACGGCAAAACCGAAAGGTGAACGTATCAACCTGACCTTCCGCCATATCGTGACCAACTATTGACTGAGGCATTACATAGCAAAGAAGCATTGATGCTAGGTTTGAATTCTGGCCTTTTTGTGGAATGTGATTATGCGTATCAAACCTCTCAACTTAGCTATCTTGCTCTCTTGTTCGTTGGTCTTTAACGTTCAAGCCGATCAGGACTCACCTGTGTTGAGCTACCCTCAATCTGCACAGTTAATAAAAGATACGTTTGAGTCGCAGCTTTATTCCCTACCAGCATTTAAAGAAGGCCATTTTGGGTTGCGCATGTACCGCCAAACTCTAGATGATAAATACCTTCCTGCGGTGTGGACAGGCATGGCTCAAATCGCCAGCCGTTTGAATCACTTTGCCAGTGATGTGAATACGCCAGAACAAATCATATTGTATTCAGAAGAACGCCTTGCCAATTACCATGATCAAGAAGACGAACGAGGCCAGCGTCGCTACACCGTGACCAAACATCAACCTGAGTATTTTTACCTAGGGGTCGATTTGCTGGGTGCAATGGCAAGAGCTGACGAATACGGCCTTAAACACAAACACGATAAGACCTTGAGAAGCGTCATTCGACGTTATGATTTCACCAAATACGCGACCGATCCTGAAATGATCGAGGCATGGGCAGCGCAACTGGCCAATCAAGTTTATTGGCTACGTCAACTGGGTGAGCAAGATGTCGTCAATGATTTCACCAAAGCCTTTAAAAGCACCTATCCAGATTCACAGGATAAGAAGTTGTCACCGCAGCAATACAGCAACAAAATCTACGGCATGACACACATTATTTTTGGTGATTCTCAATACTATCAAAAACAGGTCAATGAATCTGACCATCAATGGATATACGATTACTTCCGCGACAATATCGATACGATTATCTTACGCTCTAAAGAAGATGTGATTGCCGAGGTAGGTATTACGTTTCTTCTTGCGGGGCTAGAGAATGACCCAGTCGTCGAGAAAACACGTCAAGCGATTCAAGGCTCAATCAGTCTCGATCAAGGCATGATCCCATCGGTCGATGGCGACTTCGACTTAAAATATGGAGAGCATAGAAACGTCTTAGCAATCATGTTATTAGACTGGAAGGGGGTTCACCAAGCACCGACGGTTGCTAATCAGCCATTCGCTTTTCAATCGTTACCTTACGGACTGGTTCCGAAATCGTAATATGGTGCAATTTAAACATTAAAGTTAGGCGTTCTGCTTTTTCTGTACTTGTTCATAACGGACTAAACGAAAATCTTGATAACCTTCCATCACACTGATAATCATCGGGTTATCAAAAAACTGCTCACTGGTTCCAGTATAAAAGGTGACGCAGTGGCTATAACAACACTTTTCTAGGAAACAGTCACTCATAAACTGGTTGAGACTGTGGTCTCGAATCGGAAAATACACCATCAAACCTCGGCTGATCTCCGCGATATGATTAAGTAATGCGGTTCGAATGGTTTTAGTGAGAAAGACCACACTGATAAGATAAATCGCCCCTTGCTTTAGCTCATACAATACATGACCAACCAACATCTTTTTATAGTAAAAACAAAACACTTTAGGCTGGGTCAAGCATAAGGCGTCAAGCGTATCTGTGACTGCATTGCCGTTTTGTCTGAAATGCGAATCGAAGATCAGCTGTTTGTCATCCTCGCCCAGCTTGTCAAAAGCAACATGACTGCGATGCGTGATTTCATAGTCATACACCGTATTCAGATTTTGGAAATTCACCGGATGTTGCAATGCTTTTTTGACACTTTTTAGCTCTTGTTCATCATAGTGATAAGGCTGCTGAAAGAAGTGAGCAATCCCGAGGCGGCGCAGTAGAGTGGGTTCAATCTTCCCCCTTTCCCACTGGCTCAATGTGGCTTGGTTTAAACTGGAAAAAACACGATGAGCGGAAGAGAGGAGTTCGGCCAACCCATCCTGCGAGTATTTTGATTTTTTTCGGTAATGCTTCAATGCATTTGCAAAATGAAGACGATCGAACTTCATCCTCTCTCCTAGCCAACTGGGCTCAATATCAATGTGTTATAAATCTTTTAATTAAAATAGATAAGATTTCAGTGTTTCGTAAAATGAGAAACACAATAAACCTTACCTGACTTAAATCGTATTCGCTGTAACGCCTTCGGGGTAATTGTCATGCAGTGATGTCAGTGGTTGTTCAAAACCGACGCGACTGCCTTTGGGAATCACGACCAATCCCCCCTCCGTTACAAAAAACCGCTCACTGTCTTTCTCAAGTTTCTCACCAATGACTGTCCCTGGAGCGATATGGACATCCTCTTCAATAATGGCACGTGTAATGCGGCTGTTTGCTCCAACCTTACAGCGCGCCATCAATACCGCCTCATGCAACATGCTGTTTCTACCTAAATCACAATCAACCCCAATCACAGAACGGATAGAGCACGCCCCTTCAATTCGGCAGCCTGAAGCGATATAGCTGTCTTTAATGCGAACTTTAATGCCTCCTGCATCATTACATAAGCTGGATCGCTGTGAGACGACTTCTTTACTAAGCAAGGGCTCTGAGCTTTTCTTTTGCGTATCATTTTGCTCAACCAACATCGCCATTTGCACCGACCAATAGTCATCAACACTATTCAAACCATGCCAATACAAAGGGGCTTGGTCTGAATCAACTGCTCCCAAATCGAATAGTGCCACTTTGACCTTCTGAACCAGTTTACCAATCACATCACAAGTTAAATCATGTCGGCCGTCTAAGTTTTTTGCATTGGTGAACAAGCCTTTGACTAGGGTCGCACGCTTAAGCACATAGTTCTCGGTAAGCACTAGAGAGAGGCCTGGTTTGTTTGGTATCTCTGCGGGTTGCTGTGGCTGGTGCTGAATGCTTGTTACTTGGTTTTGCTCATCCAATTCTACAACATGATAAGCAGACGCTCGCTCGGTAGGAACTTGAGCTACAACAAGCGTTAACTCAGACGCTTGGATTCTGTGGTATTGCAGCAATGAAGAAAGGTAGCGCCGATGAATTTGTTCTCCACCAACTAACAGTACATGCTCATCAGTCGGATGGTTAATGGTCTCTAGGTTTTGCAGCAAAGCATCCGTCCAATTGTACTGCAACGCAGGCAAAAACTTATTATGGGGGTATATCGGCTCAAGAATGTCGATGTTCGCTTCGTACTTGCTCCATGCACGCTTAATGTGTTCATTTAAAGCAGGGCAATGGAATCGACTTAAGACAAGATTACGCTTTATGCCAGATTGAATTAGATTGCTCAACGCAAAGTCAATCAAACGATGGGCACCCGCGAATGGGGTAATAGATTTACAGCACGTTTCAGATAGAGGCTCTAGCCCACTACTCTCCCTATCGGCTAACACGATCGATACTACTTTTGACGTCATGTTTTACTTCCTTGTCTTATTTATAGTTTAGAAAGTAAACGCAAACCGTACGGTAGTACTATTCAATATTGGGAGCAATGTGCTCAAAAAATAATATTACAGATCAATGTACTCTTAAATATTTAAGCAACCTCTCATTCAAGCGTTTTATAAACAAAAACCCGCTGTAGAAGCGGGTTTTGATTTATTTTTATGTGCGGGCATCCCTTAAAGAGAAATAAAGATACCAGCTAAACAAGCGCTCATTAGGTTTGCTAGGGTACCTGCTGCTACCGCTTTCAATCCCATATTTGCTACGTCTTTACGACGCTCTGGTGCCATCACACCAATTGAACCAAGTTGAATCGCAATCGAACCGATGTTGGCAAAGCCACACAAAGCAAAAGTAATGATAATTTGCGTGTGCTCAGTCAGTGTCGCTTTATGTTGTACGAAGTCGATAAATGCGACGAATTCGTTCATTACGATTTTCTGACCGATGTAAGAGCCCGCTGCAAGTACTTCGTGGCCCGGAACGCCAATCAACCATGCTAGAGGTGCAAATAGGTAACCGAAAATAGCCTGTAGTGTGATGCCAGCAAAACCGAACATTTCACCTAAGTTTTCTAAACCCGTGTTTACCATCGCAATTACACTCACGAAGGCAATAAGCATCGTACCGACCGCAACGGCAACTTTCATACCACCCATCGCACCACTAGCTAGCGCATCGATTACGTTGCTTTCTTCTGATTTATCCAGCTCGATGTTGTTGTAATCACTTGGGGTTTGACGCTCAGGCACGATGATTTTTGCCATCAATAAACTACCAGGCGCCGCCATGAAACTAGCCGCGATTAGGTATTTCAACTCTACACCTAGACCTGCGTAACCACCCAAAACACTACCTGCGACTGACGCCATACCACCAGCCATTACCGCAAACAGCTCAGAGCGGGTCATGTTTTGTAGAAATGGACGGATAAGAAGTGGTGATTCGCCTTGGGATAGGAAGATGTTACCTGTTGCAACCAATGATTCTGCTTTGCTGGTACCCAAAAACTTTTGGATAGCACCGCCGATAAATTGAATCACTTTTTGCATGATACCCAAGTAGTAAAGGGCAGAGATAAGAGCGCTGAAGAAAATGATGATAGGAAGAACGCGGACAGCAAAGATAAAACCAGTAGAAGCAAGGTCACCAAAGAGGAATTTGATCCCTTCATCAGCAAAACTTAAAAGACCCGCAACGCCACTACTCAAACTGGCCAACGCGGCTTGTCCCCAAGGGAAGTAAAGCACTAGAGCAGCAAAACCCATTTGGAGCAACAAAGCACGAGAAACGGTTTTCCAATTGATTGAAGAACGGCTCTCTGACAGTAGGAACGCACAACCTAGTAGTGCAACAATACCAAATAAACTAAATAGAACACTCATGAATCAGACCTACTGAACGTTGAAAAAGAAAGAAACGCCAAAGGAATTGGCAAAAGAAAGGGACAACGTATCGAGTGACAAGGCACTCGTAGATCTAACATGGCGACAGAACGGATAGTTCGACATCTTATTTTTACCTTATACAAGCAATTGAACTTAGCTGGTCCGGTCCGTGGGGTCATTCACTGCTGGAGAGTATTCGACTCATCCCGCTCCATGTGACGGCTTGTATGGGTAAGGGTCCTGAACAACGAACCCTAATTCCCGCTTAAACGGGTCGCAAGTATAGCCATCAAAACGAGAGTTTCATCACATTTATTTACGCAAACGTTCAAGCGTTCATTTTTTGCGCAAGAATGCTAATTTGTGTTCATACTTGTAGTGAAAATAGGGGTATTAAGAGGGGAACGCATGGTGAAACGGCCAAAAACGGACAATAAATGTTCAATCGAACACCAAAGTCCAAAAATGAGTAATTTTGCTCTCGCCAATCTATGGATTTTGGATATACAATTTGGAACGCTTCTTTCCGAAGCCTCTGTGTATTCAGAGCATCATGATGCCGAGATGGTGAAATTGGTAGACACGCTAGCATGAGGTGCTAGTGCCTTAGGTGTGAGGGTTCGAGTCCCTCTCTCGGCACCATTATTCTTCCTATAAGAAATTTAGAGTGTAATGCAAAGTTCTAAGCAGGCAAGACAATCCGCTGATGCTAACCAACTTCTAAGCGAGCTTGCAGTGCACGCCCTATTACACCTGCACTTCAAACTCCATGCGTCCTCGCGACCTATTCCCTTAAAAGAACGTAACGACCTGCTCCAGAAGTGGTTAAAGCCGAAACTAAAAAGCAATCGCTACAAACTGATTAAAAAGCCATTAAAGTCTCTGACTCAACAGGCAAAAGGGGAAAATGGCAACCTTGAAGCTTTGCTTGAACGCTGTGTGGGTGCGAATAAACCGAGCAATCCGCAACCTCACCTCGATAGTTACTTGCTACTGATTAACGAAGTAGAGAAAAAACTCGGTACGACCGTACTGCTCTCTCGTCCTGAAGATGTCGATTTATCACACGACCAGCATGGCTGCTTACTGTGTGTCCTCTCTGACAACTTAAACCAACACTTCGATGATAATAACGCCATGATCGTACCTATTTCGATGCTTTTCCGTGGCCCAATGAGTCAACGTTCACTGTTCTTAGGTAGCATTTACGCCAGCAACACCTTCAATTATGAAGTGCAATATCAAGACGAACAATTTGTACGTATCTCACTCGAGTTAGCGTAAGTTTGATTGATATAAACATACCATTGACGTTGTAAGCCAAATTCTAAAAGGCCACGAATTTCGCGGCCTCTTGCTTATCGAAACATAACGTTTTCTCGATCAATCCAGCTCGCGAAAGCGTGCCGTAAAGTGACGAAGCACAGGCGGCTCGTAATCAAAGGTTAACCCCTTCAACTCATGCGCTCGGTCCTTCAACTCAATGATTGCATCGGCGATGTAGTCCATATGATCGTTGGTGTAGACGCGACGCGGGATGGTCAAGCGCATCAATTCGAGTTCTGATGCTTTCTGTTCACCCGTATCCGGATCTCGACCAAGCAACAGTGAACCAATCTCTACTGCACGAATCCCCGCTTCTAAGTACAAAGCATTACACAACACTTGTGCAGGAAATTGATCCGCGGGTATATGAGGTAGGATTTTCGCTGCGTCAACAAACACGGCATGACCACCCGTTGGATATTGAATTGGAATACCACCCTCGCGCAGACGCTCACCCAAGTATTGCACTTGGCTGATGCGGTAGTGAAGGTAATCCCCATCCGCACCTTCATACAGACCACGAGCCAAGGCTTCCATATCACGGCCAGCCATACCACCGTAAGTTACAAAACCTTCCATCGGTACACATCGTGTTTGAACCGCTTGGAACAGCTCTTGATGATCGCGAATACAACACATACCACCAATGTTTACCATTGGGTCTTTCTTCGCTGACATAGTGAGCATGTCGCCGTATTGGTACATCTCGCGGATGATTTAGAGAATCGATTTGGTCTCGTAACCCGCTTCGCGTTGCTTGATAAAGTAAGCGTTCTCACAGTAACGAGCCGAATCAATCACCACTGGAATGTCGTACTTGGTTGCGATTTCGTACACGCTGCGCATGTTTTCCATCGACACAGGCTGACCGCCTGAGCTGTTACACGTGACCGTTGTGATGATCGCACAGATGTTGTGAGAACCATGTTCTTCAATCGTTGCCACCAGCTTATTAAGGTCAAAGTTCCCCTTCCAGTCGTATGGCGTGGTAGTGTCGAATGCTTCTTCTGTTACCACGTTAATCGCTTTACCGCCATTGAGCTCAATGTGGCCCGCTGTGGTGTCGAAGTGGTAATTTGATATAAACACTGGCGTCTCACCACCGCGAACCTGACGCATACGCTCAATCAAGGCTGGGAATAAGATTTGCTCGGCACCACGGCCTTGGTGAGCAGGCACCGTCAGCTTGTAACCAAAGAAGTGCTCTACCGCATCACACAAGTTGTAGTAGTTGCGACTCCCCGCGTAGGACTCATCACCCATCATGATGCCTGCCCACTGATTGTCACTCATAGCACCAGTGCCAGAGTCAGTCAGCAAATCGATATAAACATCATCACTACGAAGAAGAAATGGGTTAAAACCCGCTTTTTCCAAGGCAATTTCACGGTCAGCCAAGGTCGTCATTTTGATTGGCTCAACCATTTTGATACGGAACGGTTCTGGGATACGTTTCATTTTTAATTTCCTTATACGCATGACCCTACGCACTTAAGCGAAGAGTAAAACAAACAGATAAATTGCTTTTCAATGCGAGAGCATTGAGGAAATTAACGAACAGAAATTTTACTAAGAAGAGACAGGCAGAAGTCTAGGTTGTACCAGAACGACAGCACCAAACGGCTATCAAGAATATTCTTGATTCTCATCGTCTTCGTCCTCCTGATAAAAAGAAAAGCCAGAAACCCCATGTCCCTGACCTTTTCAATATAGTGCAGTTTTCAATCAAACTTCAGTGAAGCTCACCTCATTTTACGAAGGTCTTGCCCTTTTCATTCTGCGCTTAATGCTGCTCTCTTTGACCATGTAGTCGAACAATGGAGCAAACAAGTTGGCAAACAAAATCGCTAACATGATGCCCTCCGGATAGGCTGGATTGAGTACGCGGATAAATATCGTCATCACACCAATTAAGATCCCGTAAGCCCACTTGCCACCGTTGGTGAATGCAGCCGATACTGGGTCTGTCGCCATAAAGAACGTACCGAACGCGACGCCACCAATCACAAAGTGCCAATAGAAAGGCATAGAGAACATGGGGTTCGTATTTGAACCAATCGAATTAAGCAATAGCGACGTCGCGGTCAAGCCAACAAAGACACCAGCAACAATCCGCCACGACGCGATCTTCATAAAGATCAGCACCAGACCTGTGAGCGCGATCAGCAGGGTCGATACTTCCCCCATAGAACCCGGCAAATTACCAACGAAAGCATCCATCCAAGAGATAGGCTGGCCTGTCATGTTGTTGATCAAAGCGCTCTGACCACCTTCGTACCATTGGCTGAGGGGGGTTGCACCAGAATAGCCGTCAGCCGAGACCCAAACTGCGCCGCCAGACATATTAGCTGGATAAGCGAAGTATAAGAACGCACGCCCTGCCAATGCGGGATTTAGGAAGTTACGTCCCGTACCACCGAAGATTTCTTTCGCCACCACAATACCAAAAGTGATACCTAACGCGGCTTGCCACAATGGGATGGTTGGCGGGAGAATTAGCGCAAACAGAATAGAGCTAACAAAGAAGCCTTCATTCACCTCGTGCTTACGGACGATAGCGAACAGCACTTCCCAGAAGCCGCCAACCACAAATACAGTCGCGTAGACAGGCAAAAAGTAGGTTGCACCGACCAGCATTTTGCTTGCCCAACCCGCTTGGCTCGCAGCTTCTACTGAACCCCAAACCCAACTCAGGCCCCAAGAGGCATCAATGGCTTGTTGCGCGGCAGCTTGGTCAAGACCATAAAGCAAAGCATCGCTGGATTGCTGGCCGATGTTATACATGCCCCAAAACATCGCAGGGAATACGGCTAACCACACCATGATCATGATGCGCTTTAAATCGATGCTGTCTCGAACATGGGTAACACCGTGGTTCACCTTACCTGGCGTGTAAAAAAGGGTTTCAACAGCTTCGAAGAGTGGGTAGAACTTGTGGTATTGGCCTCCCGGTTCAAACTTTGGTGAGACCTTTTCAAAATAATGCTTCAGACTCATAACGTCTCCTCCTCTAAAGAATGTTACGAGCCGCTATCAAAAGCGATCGTTTTTAGCCTGTTTAACTCCCTCATTACGTATTTATCTGTTGGCACAGAAGACCTTGCGATTATGTAAACCGTGAAAGGCGTGCTTATACTCAATCAATAACAAAACAATGGAGTGGATTATGAAGTTAAGGATGATGTGGACCGCGATGATGTCGTTGGCCGCTTTTTCATTTGCGGGTAACGCATTGGCCGTAGACAAGCAAATGTCTCCTGGTTTGAAGAAGAAAATGCAAGCCATCTGTGGCTCACAGGGTGGTGTCCCTGGAGGTTGGCAAGTGGCGAAAGTGACACCGGATGCCGAGCGCTCTCTCAGCATGATTCTGCATCAAATGAATGCGACAGATAAGTTAAAACAAATCAATGATGTGAGAACTCAAATCGTCGGCGGAACGCACTATGCGATGGAGTTTGAGCTTAAAGATGGAGAAGTCTGGAACGCGATTGTCCTGCACAGTGCTCGCGGCGATTACATGATCGAGAGGCACGCCAAGAAGGGCGAACTCTGCCCTAAAGATGGCAACTCCTAATTCCCAGATTCAAATACAATAAAGGCGACAGTTACGTCGCCTTTGTTTTATGTCGAGATGACTTTCTTCACAAACGCTGCTTTGGCGTCTGTGTATTTTTCGATGGTAATTTCAGTGTGCTCCACCAAAGAAAGCTTCAGAGCTAAGTACTCACTTCTAAGCTCAGCACTTTCATTTAGTCTATCTCGAAATTGAATCCAGTCTCGCCACAACTGCCCTCGATACTGAGTGAGGTGCAGATAGTGTGTTTTGACTTGATAAGAATCATCGTTGAATTTCGCAAAGACAATTTCTTCTGGCTTTTCCACTTTCAAACGCAGGAAACCCACATCTTTAAGGGCATCGCTCAGCTTTGGAGAAACATGAGGAAAATGCTCAATACCTAGCACCATATCGAGAATAGGTTTGGCAGGCATATCCAAAATGGCAGTACTGCCAATATGCTCGATTCTAGTTGGCGCAATCTCTGTCACTAACGCCAGTTCAGAGCGACAACGTGCAAACTCCTGTCGCCATGCTGGGTCATGTTTAACGACGTCTACTTTGTGATTAGCTAATCCTAATTTCATCCATCCCTCTCCTGATAAACCCGAGTATCATAAGAAGGAAGTTACCCAACCACCAAAGTAAAAGCCAAACTTCCGGCACACCCAACACTAATAACCCAACAAATAGAGTCATTGTTTGTTCTATACCCAAGTAACCTCGAGATGCTTGGTTCAGCGAGAATGACTTGGGTTGTAGACGCGGCGGCGATTTAAAGGTCTAGTGGGTCTAAATCAAGAATCGACAACAAAGTATACGAGCCAAGTCAACTCGCCCTTCGGGAGCGTGTCATTGACTCGATTACTGCGTCAAACAACTTGGAAAGAGCTGGCTATTACACGGCATTGTTTTCCTTGCCATCGAATCAATGACAACGCTCTGAATCCTGCATCTTGAAGTCACTTGGGTATAGTGTACTTTTAGTTTGGTTTTTTACTGTTAAACCGTCTCGGTTTTCGCTTCTATCTTCTCATTCACTTTATCGCAAATGTACTCTCCGATGGGCGTTGCAGATGTCGCTGCGGGAGAGGGGGCGTTGCAAACATGCAGGCTTCTTGCGCTCTCGGCAAACAAGAAGTCATGAACCAAGGTTCCATCAGATAACACCGCTTGCGCGCGAATACCCGCAGGATATGGTTTGAGATCTTCGACCTTGATACTAGGACAATATTTGTTGACCAATTTGAGATAACCCGGCTTCCACCAAGAGTTCTTAAACTCATCCAATCCGGTTTTAAGATGCTTTTGTGTCACTTTCCAGAAACCGGAGAAACTAAGCATTTGCATGGTATCTTGTAGGCTAAAGTTAACCTTGTCGTACCCTTCTCGCTTCCAGCCTTGCACCGCGTTTGGACCAACAGTCACACTGCCATCAATCATGCGAGTCAGGTGGACGCCCAAGAATGGCAAATCAGGGTCGGGAATTGGGTAAATAAGATGATTCACCACTTGGTCGTGTTTGCTATCTAAGCGGTAGTATTCACCACGATAAGGGATGATCTGAAAGTCAGTTGGAATACCCATCATCTTAGTCATACGATCCGCCATCAAGCCGCTGCAAGTGACCAAGAATTTGGCATTGAGCTGCATGGTTTGCCCGTCTGAGATGCAGGTCAGTTGAACTTCTTCATCCTTCTCTTCGGCAGCCACCACTTTGGTTCTCAGGCTAATTTGCCCGCCGAGCTTTTTGAACTCTTCCGCCATTTGCTCAGTGACCAAACGATAATCGACAATACTAGTGGTTTTGACATAAATCGCACCCAAGCCTGTGATGTTTGGCTCAGCTAGCTTGAGTTGAACTTCATCGAGTAGCTTTACGTCGATACCGTTTACATGGCAGCGCTCATAGAGGGCATTCATGCGTTCGACTTCTTGCTCATTGGTCGCAACCAGTAACTTGCCACAGTTCTCCACCGGAATATCGTGCTCAGCGCAGAACGAAATGGTTCGCTCTACCCCACGCTTACAAAAATCGGCTTTTAAGCTGCCCGGTGCATAGTACACCCCGGCATGAATCACGCCGCTATTGTGTCCGGTTTGGTGCTTGGCAAAACCGGACTCTTTCTCAACCAATAAAATGGATTTGTCTGGATGACGTTGCTGCAGTTGCCACGCTGTCGACACACCAACGATACCGCCACCAACAATGATGTAGTCATAGACTGATTTCATACGACCTCTTATAAAACCGATAGTTGAGATTGTTGCAATTTGAACTTGCGACCACTGTAAATAAACACCGCGACAAATACCGCGCAGCTTGCCACACGAACCAACATTGGGATGTCGTGCCAAACCAGCAATGTACCTACCACTACCAACAAGAGACGCGTCAGAATGTTTAGAGGACCTTCCAAGTAACCTTCAATCGCACCAATCAATGCATAGGTACCGATGATGGCAAAAAAGCCCACGGTAATCACCGACGTCACATCCCAACTGACCAAGCCTGTGTAAGCAATCAACAGCGGGACAAGATACAAACCTTTGGCGATTTTCCACGCCATCAAACCGGTACGCATTGGCGGTGTTTTAGCAATGGTTGCCGCAGCAAAGGCGGTCAAACAGACTGGAGGCGTAACGTTGCTGTCTTGCGATAACCAGAAGATGATGAGGTGAGCAGCCAGCAATGCCAAACCTACTGCTTCCATACCCAGACTTTGCTCTAGTAGGGTTTCCATAAAGTCCGCAGGTACTAACGCCACCATTTCTTTCGCGGTTTCCAACGCCATTGGTGCATTAAGCAGTTCCAGCTTTTCTGGCGCCGCCAACATAAAGATGGCTTTTGCTTGTTCAGGCAATTGACCTGACACCATCAATTCAAGCAATTGGTTTTCCGCAATCAACTTGTAAAGCGCAGGGGCAGACAGTGTGCCCAATACAATATACGCCGCTGTCACGGGTAAACCCATACCCAAAACAAGAGAAGCGAGTGCAATCAGAACGATCATGATGAACAAGTCGCCATTCGCCCAACCGTCGATCATCAATGAGAAGGTGTTGCCGATGCCTGTTGTACTGATCACGTTGATCACCAAACCAATACCCACCAGCAATACGGCAGTCGTCGCCATGTTTTTCGCGCCTTGCGATAGCGCTTCGATGATCGCTTTTGGTCCCATCTTATGATCTTTCGAAAACCAAGAAGCCACGACCACTGAGATGATCGACAAACCCGCAGCGTAAGTTGGCGTAAAGCCTTGAACCAAAAGAGTAACCAATACCGCCAGTGGGATAAGGTTGTGCCAACCGCTGATCAACACTTTCAGTAGAGATTCATCGCTGGTCGTGATTTTTTGAACGCCGCTGCGTTTGGCTTCAATACGCACAAAGAACGCCACAGACAAGAAATAGATAAGAGCAGGAATGAAAGAAACCGCAATGATATCAACATAAGGAATTTGTGTGTAAGACGCCATGATGAAAGCACCCGCGCCCATCACTGGTGGCATCAACTGACCACCTGTTGACGCTGCAGCTTCAACACCCGCCGCAAAGCGCGAAGGGAAACCTGCTTTTTGCATTAAAGGAATACTGATAACACCGGTTGAAACCGTATTTGCCACACTAGAGCCAGATACTGAGCCCATCAATCCCGAGCCAATCACCGCAATAAAACCCGGACCGCCGATGATTTTGCCTGCCGCAGCACATGCCACATTGATGATGTAATCACCGACACCAGAGCGCACAAGAAACGCACCAAACAGAATGAACATGAATACGAAAGTCCAACTAATGCGCGAGATAGAGCCAAACATGCCCTCAGAAGAATAGAAGCTGCGGTAGAGCAAGGTTTCCATGCTCAAACCCGGGAAATGGAAAATACCTGTTGCCCACTTACCCCAAAGCACTACGTAACTGAGACACACAACAATCAGCACTGGAATAAACCAGCCCATGGTGCGTCGAATCAGTTCGATAACAATCAAAATTGCCATGATGGCGAAGACCCAATCGCTGGTCACGAACTTCACACCGCGTTCGTACAGCGCATCTTCGGCATAAGGAATGTAGAGCAAACACGCGACCGCACCCATGGCAATAAACACATCAATGCCGAGTGCAATCTTACTCTGCTTGAGAGAGATATGAGCCGGATACCAAAGCGCACAAATCACCGCAAAGCCAGCAAAGTGGGTCGCGGAAATCCATAACTCTGGTAGCGTCGATAAGGTATTAAACCAAATGTGCAAAGCAGACAACACCACGCCAAACACTGTGATTGTGGTGGTTACCCACGGAAAATCAGTGCGCGTGGGCAGCTCAAACTTCTGCAATTCCTTTTCTATTGAGTCGCTCATCTCATACTCCAAGCTCTGGCGGCTTTTTCCATCTTTGAAATCGGTAGGGATAAAATGCCCCGAGCCGAAACTCGGGGCCAAGTTAGCGTTATTTCGCCATTAGATCTGATGGGATTTCGATGCCCATTTCTTTGTAGTAACGCGCCGCGCCTGGGTGAAGAGGCACTGGCAAGCCAGCGATCGCTTTCTCAATCGCCATTGCTTTTGTTGCTTTGTGGATACCTTGTAGGAAAGGCAGATTCTCGTAGATCGCTTTGGTTAGTTGGTAAACGTCTTCTTCCGAGATATCTTCACGAACAGCCAAGAAGTTCGGCTGTGCAATGGTAGTGATCGGCTTATCTAGACCAGGATACGTGTTCGCAGGAATTTCGTACTTCGTCCATAGGTTGTAATTGCCGTTCGCCTCTTTGATTTGCTCGTCAGTAAACGAGAGAATCGAAATGTCTTTACCCAGCGCAGCAAAAGCTTGAGTAACCGCACCAACAGGTACACCTGCAGGCGTGTTCATGCCGTCAATGGTACCGTTTTGAAGTGCGCTCGCGCTGCCGCCGTAGCCCATGTAAGCAAGATTGAATTTATCAGGGTCTACCTTCAGACCTTTCATGATTTGGCGACCAGAGTTTTCAGTACCTGAGTTCTTCTTACCGATAGAAAACTTCTTGCCATCTAGGTTGTTCAGGTCAGTCACTGTGCCCGTTTTTGCTAAGTCAGAACGAACAATAAAGTGCTCAACGTTTTGCCACAGCATAGAGACTGAACGCAGCTGCTCTTGGCGACCGCTCTTCTCATAAGGACCTTCACCAGACCAAGCCCATGCACCGTAAAGACCTTGCAGAATCGCGAACTGTGCTTCGTTTTCGTTCAGCAGTTTAACGTTTTCACCAGAGCCCGCAGAGCTGATTGCAGAAAGGGAGAAGTGGTGCTTTGGTGCCAATTTCACTTTGCTTAACGTCGCCAGTGCTACGCCCACAGGGTAGTAAGTACCACCTGTCGATGCCGTTGCAAGAATGTAGCTACGATCTTCTGCCGCAGCGTTAGCAGCAATACCAAAAGAAGTCACAGCGACAGCCAAAGCTTTTACCAGCTTATTCATTTTCATTATTACTCTCCGTGTAGTCGTTTCACGATTGGGGATTTACATCATGTTAAATCTTTATTAACAATACATTCCCTAGAGCAATTGAAATGCCAACTTTTAACCCTTTGTATTTATTGAACTAAGCGCTGAAAGACATCAAGAATGAGCAAAATCATGCTGATTTGATAGCAAAGTAATGAGCAAGATCTTGCTCATTGAAGAGAAGAAGGTTGCACGCCTAGATCGCAAAAGGTTAATGAAATGTGACCAACACGAAACAAATGCCTAATTCGCTAATAAGCAATATTTTGCCGACGTGATTTTAGGTTGAACTGCAACTAATGAGCGTCTTAACAATAAGAAGAAAAAGCGCATCATTCTAAACTGCTCACTTTATCAGCGGGGGTTTATAGCCTAAACGACTACAAATAGCACAAAAATACAGCAAAACAAGCCATGTTACAGAAATGAAAAGTCATTTATTCTAATTTTGAATTAAAAAAGCAGTTCGATCCACCAGTTCAGAAACAAACATTGACCGTATCAACTTATTTTCTACTTCGGGGTTGTGCCAATAGCCCTATGTTCGTTAGGGTAACAACACGCCAAGGCAAACGTATTCCTTGGTATTTTTTCGTCATTAAGGATCACCCATGTCAGCAACTGCGCAATTACAATTCGCTTTAAAACGCCCATCTGGCGTTGCTGCTGCGATCCTCCTGCTCTCTCTGAAACTGATTCAGAGCTGACAGGCTATATCTAAACTTTCTGTCAGCTTGAGAAGAAGCTGACGGGAACACCACATACTCCTCCCATTCCTTTCAGTTTCATCCAAGCGAAACATAAGAGGAATAACAATGTTAAGCGCACGCAATATCGCCGCTTTGGGCTTCATGACTTTCGCCATGTACTTAGGCGCGGGTAACCTGATCTTCCCTCCATTTTTGGGTTACCAAGCAGGTGAAAACTTTCTGAGCGGGATGTCTGGCTTCCTCTTGACGGGTGTAGGTCTGCCTGCGATGGCACTGGTGATGGTGGCTATCGTAAACGGTTCAGACAAATTAACCGCTGCCCTACCTAAACCTTTGGCGACCAGTTTTTGGGTAATGGTATTTATCGTGATCGGTCCTGCGTTCGTGATCCCACGTGCGATTACCGTGGCTTACCAATTCAGCTTTGCGCCAATGTTTGGTGATGCCGCTTTGGTGCCTTTCACTATTGCCTTCTGTGCTATCACCATTCTATTTGCCCTATATCCGGGTAAGTTGGTCGACAACCTAGGTAAGATCTTAACGCCTGCATTGATGGGTATCTTAATCATCATGTCTGTGACAGCTTTGGTTTCTCCTGCTGGCGAGCTAACTGCCGCAACGGGACCATACGTATCTGGCGCATTTGCTGAAGGCTTGACCCAAGGCTACATGACCATGGATGCACTAGGCTCTATCGGTTTTGGTTGGATTATCTTCCGCGCGATTCGCAGCATGGGTGTGGATTGTCCGAAAGCCACTGCAAAATACACACTAATTGCTGCTTTGATGTACGCGGTTGCCATGGCATTTGTTTACATCTCATTGGCTTACATTGGCTCGACAAGCTCATACTTGGGTTCTGAGTTCAGCAATGGTGGCGACATCTTAACGGCGTTCACCTTCAGCCACTTCGGCGCATTTGGCTCACTATTACTAGGTGCCGTGATGGTATTGGCGTGTTTGACTACTGCTATCGGCGTAACCACAGCAGGCAGTGAGTTTTACGACAACACTTTCAACAAAGTGAACTACAAAGGCTGCGTGATCACGACCATGGTATTGGCTGGTTTGATCGCTAACGTAGGTCTGGAGCAACTATTGGCTATCACATTGCCAGCGGTTGTGGCGCTTCACCCTGTAGCGATTGCGTTGATGATCATGGCACCAGTGCGCAACAAGATGTCGCAAATCATGGTAGTAGCGACCGCACTCACTGCTCTAGCGTTTGGTTGTGTTGATGCGCTGCACATCCTAGGTTACATGCCAGAAGCAGCAAACCAATGGTTAGACAGCAACATGCCGCTGTACCACTACTTTGCAAGCTGGATTGTTCCGACGATTGCTATGGTGATTGTGGGTGTAGTATTTACCCGCAAGGCAAGCCAACAACAAACCGAGTTGGTAAACCAAGCCTAGATTGGCAAGTACTTCAACATAAAACGGCTTCCTCAGAAGCCGTTTTTTCTATGTGTAATCAGATCGATTCAGACCAAACTTCTGCATCTTTTGGTTGAGGGTTCGGCGGGGTAAATCTAGCTCGACCATCACATCCGCTATTCGGCCTTGATGTCGAACTAATGAATCATGCAGCACCTTACGTTCAAAGTTGTGTAACTGAATAGCTAACGGCACGCCAGATTGGGTTTCTTCGGTCGTGGAAGATGGCCGACTAGAGAGTACTTCCATAACTGAAACCGTATTGTCTAATGCAAACCGCATTGCTACATTTCTCAACTCACGAACGTTACCTGGCCAAGCGTAAGCAAGAATGGCTTTTCTATCGGCTTCACTCAGCGAACGACTCTCAGGGTTACTTTTTAAAGCAAAGTGTTCGAACAAGATCAACGCGTCTTCTTCTCGCTCACGTAGCGGTGGCAAATAGATCTGCGCTACATTGAGTCGATAATACAAATCCTGACGAAACTCATCATGATCATTGAGATCTTCTTTCGCGGCGGCGATCACTCTCAAATCAACTGAGATCTGTTGATTGCCCCCAACGCGCTCTACCGTATGTTCTTGTAATGAACGCAACACTTTCACCTGCATAGATAGCGGCATACTCTCGATTTCATCAAAGAATAAGGTGCCTTTATCCGCGTATTCCAATTTACCAATGCGCTTTTTACCCGCTCCAGTAAATGCCCCTGCTTCGTGCCCAAACAGCTCACTTTCAAACAGGTTCTCAGGAATAGCGCCACAGTTGATTGGTACAAAATGATGGGCTCTACGTTGGCTTTCATGATGCAAACTGGTCGCCACCAGCTCTTTACCACAACCTGTTTCGCCGTAAATGATCACGTTAGTATCAATGCGTGCTAACTTGGCAACTTGTTCTCTAAGCTGTTGCATCACTCGGCTTCGCCCAATCAGCACTTCTTCTAAGCCGCTAACGCTAGATAGATACTCTTGGCGATCTTGGGTAGAAGTTTGTGCACGATAGCTCTCGACCGCTTCGGTCACTCGTTGGGATAAGCGCTCA
The DNA here is from genome assembly GCF_002906655.1 of Vibrio hyugaensis. Taxonomy (NCBI): domain Bacteria; kingdom Pseudomonadati; phylum Pseudomonadota; class Gammaproteobacteria; order Vibrionales; family Vibrionaceae; genus Vibrio; species Vibrio hyugaensis. The sequence continues at coordinate 2,031,915 of NZ_CP025795.1, forward strand.
GGTTGGAAAGGTTTCTCGATAAAATCGAACGCACCGTTTTGTAATGCACCTACTGCCATATCGACGTCACCATGTCCGGTGATCAAGATAACCGGCGTTGGAATGTGATTGGCAATCAGGCTTTCTAGTATCGACAAGCCGTCGGTGTCCGGCAGGCGAACATCACTGACAATCGCATCAAATTCTTGGCTAAGAATGGCCGCTTTGCCCTCTTCGCCTAAACTGAATGCGGTCACATCGAACCCAGCCAGTTGCAGCCATTGGCTGGTAGCTTGACGAACAATGTCATCGTCTTCGATAAGTGCAATTTTAGGGGTATCGTCAAAAGCCATGAGTTACTGCCTGCTTTATGGGGTGGGAAAGAAATCACTCTTTATTAACGGTAGCAAAAACCACTGAGGAGAAAAGGAGCTAGATCTCACTTCTTGCTTACAAGTCTTTAACATCCAACCAGTTAGGCGCACTCTTTAATGACTGTCGGCGAGAACGCATTAGCTAAATGGAGTCAGTATGCAGCGCAAAAGGAATGGCAAAACATGGCTTATGGTCGCAATTGCGGCAGTGCTGATGTTGTCTTGCTATAGCGCCAGTAGAGAAATCGCCCGTCAATGGTTGAGTGTGCAAACTCAAACCGAAGCTCAACAAAAACTGCTCGACTATATCGGTGAAGTTCGTCGTGCACTTAAACGCTTCTACCACTTACCTTACCTCGTCACCAACAATCCAGAAACCATCGCGTTTGTGAAAGGGAATCTGACTTATTACGAGCCATTGCAAACCCAACTGACTCAACTCGATAAAGCTGCCAATACCGAAGGTTGGCTAATCCTGTCTAACTCTGGCGAAGTATTGGTCTCGAGTTTAATCGAAGAGCGCTTTAGCCTGTCTGACCGAAAAGCGATTGTGGAACAAATTCACAGTCAAGCCGGTGGTGTCTCTTTGGTGAACAAAACCAAAGGTTCAAGCCCCTTGTATTATCTGGCAGCCCCTATTTACGACGGTTTAGATATCGCGGGCATTGTAGTGGTGCAAATTAACCTAAGCTTGCTGACCGAACAGACCATTACCAGCCAAGACATCATCACGCTACAAAACCGACAACAACGCTTTTTCTTATCAAGCAGTTCTCTCTACAACGCTGATTGGTTTAACGAACCAAGCAACACCGTTCAATTAGAAACTCAACGTTTGTACGACAACACCAATATCAACCTATGGACGCTCAATCAGCAACGCTATTTTGCGCACACCGTAAAGTTAGATGATTTGAATTGGTACGTAAGCTACCTCACCCCTTCTCAGCCGATTCAACAAACCATCAATGTGATTGGTTGGAGCGTAGCAGCGCTGCTCTTATTGGTTGTATTACTCGTCATCATTGGCTTACAACGCCGCCAAAAGCACATCAACCAACAAAGAATTCAAGCTCTGTTGGAAGAGTCTCAACGCCGCTTGAAACAGATGATCAATAAGACCCACGTTGGTTTGCTATTGATTGATGAACAAGGACAACTGTTCGATCTCAACCCAATGGCGAAGCGTTTGTTCTGTTTACCAGAAAGCGTCAATCGACATGCTTTTGCTTGGGAATTATTCGACGCAGGCAATCCCAATTCCACCACACTTAAGTTGCTCAAGGATTTACCTAAACATAAAGAGCTTGCAGAGATCAGTACGGTCGAAACCATTGCCAGACGCAGTGACAGTAGCGTCTTCCCTGTCTTGTTCTCGCTGACCAGTTTCCCTTGGCATGGCGAACAGTATTTCCTTGCGACGATCATCGACATCAGCAAGCGAAAAAAAGCCGAGCAATCGCTGCAACAAATCAACCAAGAACTGGCGCAGCGGGTAGAAGAGCGAACTCAAGCGCTAAAAGAAGCACAAAGCCAGTTGATTGAATCAAGCAAAATGGCCGCCTTGGGTCGCATGTCGAGCGCGATTACTCATGAACTTAATCAACCACTGACGGGCTTACGCACTCTTCTCACGACAAATGAGCTATTGGCAGAACGTGGCGAAACAGAGATGATGAAAGCCAACAATGTGCTGGTGCAAAAACTGATTGATCGTATGGCGAGCATGACGAGCCAATTGAAGACGTTCGCCTACAACAAACCAGAAAGCCTACAAGCGATTTCTCTTACCTCCGCACTCGAAGAGACCTTACGCGTTTATCAATCCCAATTAGACAAGGTGGATGTGCGTGTTCGAGTTCCTCATGACTTACCTAACATCATGGGTGAAGAACAACGGCTGCTTCAGGTGCTCGGTAATCTTGTCTCGAATGCGCTAGACGCAATGAACAACGCCACCAACCCGCAGCTCAACTTGATCGTCAACCCAACCGGTAATCAGGTCGAACTGATCGTCAGTGATAATGGCTGCGGCGTGTCGGATGAGATGCTCGAATCCATGTTCGAGCCCTTCCAAACCTCAAAGAAAATTGGTGAAGGATTGGGGCTGGGGTTAGCGATTACGGCCAACAATATGCGTGATATGAACGGACATATTACCGTGCAAAAGAATGAACAAAATGGGCTGACTTTCACTTTATTGTTCAAATCAGCTTAAGTTGATATTGATTACAAAATCATCATTAGAACTAGGCATCCCCGCTGTTTGAGAAAAACACGATCTCGATACAAGAATCCCTCCTTGACCTACACTATTCTCAAACAAATAAAACGAATAACTTCCGAACGATAAAGAGTGAGAAACATGATTAAGTTTCCTGAACATTTTCTTTGGGGCGGTGCCATTGCTGCAAACCAAGTAGAAGGGTCGTACAACCTTGGGGGGAAAGGGTTATCGACATCAGACATGCTGCCAAACGGTATTTTGAGTCCGCATCAAACCCGTGAAGAGCGTACGCCGGGTATTAAAGACGTGGCGATCGACTTCTACAATCGCTACCCAGAAGACATTGCGCTGTTCAAAGAGATGGGCTTTAACTGTCTGCGCCTGTCTTTGGCATGGAGCCGCATCTTCCCGAACGGGGACGAGCTAGAACCTAACGAAGAAGGTTTGGCGTTCTACGATAAAATTTTTGATGAACTGGCGAAGCATAACATCCAACCTTTCGTGACCTTATCTCACTACGAAATGCCTTACGCACTGGTTGAAAATTACGGCGGTTGGGGCGATCGTCGCGTCATCGAATTCTTCGAACGTTATGCCCGCACCGTGCTGGAACGCTACAAAGACAAAGTGAAGCTGTGGTTAACGTTCAACGAAATCAACATGTCTCTACACGCACCATTTACTGGTGTTGGTTTGCAAGAAGACGCCAGTGAACAAGAGATTTACCAAGCGATTCACCACCAGCTAGTCGCAAACGCAAAAGCGGTAAAACTGTGTCAGCAAATCGTACCAAACGGCAAGATTGGTAACATGCTGCTTGGCGCCATCAACTACCCATACACCTGTAACCCTGATGACGTGCTTGCTGCAATGCATGAAAACAACAAGTGGTTGTTCTTCGGTGATGTACAAACACGTGGTCAGTACCCTGGCTACATGAAGCGTTACTTCCGTGAAAATGGCATTGAAATTCAGATGGAAGCAGGCGACTTAGAAGAGATCGCATCGGCAAGTGTCGATTTCATCTCATTCAGCTACTACGCAAGTGGCTGTGCAAGTGCGGATCCGAAACAGAAAGAAGTGGGTAACATCGTCGATAGCGTACCAAACCCATATCTTGAGAAGAGCCAATGGGGTTGGTTGATCGATCCAAAAGGCCTTCGAGTTCTGCTGAACTTCCTTCACGATCGCTACCAAAAACCACTGTTCGTCGTAGAAAACGGCTTGGGTGCGCGTGATGAACTCGATGAAAACGGTGAGATTCAAGATGATTACCGCATCGCTTACTTGAACGACCATCTTGTACAAGCACACGAAGCGATTCTTGATGGCGTTGAGCTGATGGGCTTCACCAGTTGGGGACCAATCGATTTGGTCGCAAACTCAACCGCTGAAATGAGCAAACGTTACGGTTACATCTATGTTGATCGCCACAACGATGGTCAAGGTACGTTAGAACGTAAACGTAAGAAGAGCTTCTTCTGGTATCAAGATGTGATTCGCACTGCGGGCGGCTCGCTCAAAAACTAAGTTACTTGTCTAGATGTAAAGTGCATGTTTATTTAGATAGAAAACAACAAAGCCCTGCAAACGCAGGGCTTTTCTTATTCCCGATTTTCAGTCGTATGACCTATTGGTTAAACACCGATTTCACCACCGTCTTCACGGCGAATAACCACCGTCGCGGCACGTGGACGCAGTGTCATCCCAGCAGGTGTTTCTTCTGCAGCATTGTCGCTGTATGGCCAGTTACCCGGGTGCTGGATGTTCACAAACAGCGATTTGTAATCTGGGCTGATGGTAAAGCCCGTTACTTCACAGCCGTTAGGGCCAACAAAGAAACGTTTCAATTCAGCTTGGTTTTCTGCACCGATCACTTCTTGTGTGCCGTTTTCATCCGTCAGTTTTGAAGGTACAACTGCAAGCATTTGGTCATTGGTGTAAGACGTCACTTCATCTGCACCGTTGTCCGTTTGAATCCATAGGATTCCGCGAGGGTCAAACGCTAAGCCGTCTGGGCTCGCAAACTGGTTAAGCTCGGTCAAGCTCGAACGGTTAGTGTCCGCATCACCGTTTGCTGGAGAACCAAACACAAAAATATCCCACGTGAAGTCTGTTGCTGCTTCGCCTTCATCCCAACGGATTACGTGACCAAACTTGTTATTCAAACGTGGGTTTGCAGGGTTAGTTTCCTCTGTACGCTTAGTGTTGTTCGTTAGCGTCAGGTAAACCGAGCCTGTGAATGGGTCAACAGTACACCACTCAGGGCGGTCCATTGGTGTCGCGCCAACAAGGTCGGCTGCGCCCGCCGTATTCAGGATGATTTCTGCTAGAGAATTGAAGCTATCTGCCAAAGTACCACCAGAAACTGTCGTGCTGTCTAGCGTCAATGGTAACCAAGTACCAGAGCTGTCCTCGTTGAAGCGCGCCACATATAGCGTGCCTTCATCCATGTACTTGTCACCCATCGCCAAGCGGTTATCAGGGTTAGCATCCGCAGGATCCCACGTTGCCGCAGATTCAAATTTGTATAGGTACTCAAAGCGAGAGTCGTGACCAGAGTAAAAGACCACTGGTTTGCCTTCTTCAAGCTTGCCGAATGTACAGCCTTCATGGCGGAAACGCCCCAGTGCAGTACGCTTCTTCGCACGTGAGTTTTGCGTGTAAGGGTCGATTTCAACAATGTAACCATGACCGTTCGCCTCGTTACGGTAATCGTCCAATGCGCTTGCGCCTGTTGGTTCTACATTGAATCGCGTGAATTCGTCCAAACGCTCTTCGGCATTACCCGCTAACGTTTCCCATAGGTAACGAGTGCTAGTGTCATCGACACCAATACGATCTTGTTCTTCAGTACGAACGCCAGCGTTAACGAAGTAACCCGGCCAATTCTCTTCACACGTTAGGTAAGTCCCCCAAGGCGTGAAACCATTACCACAGTTGTTCAGTGTACCGCGCGCTTGGCTGCCATCTTGTGAGAAGCGAGTTACGGTCAATTCTGTATTCGCGACAGGGCCAGAAAGATCCATGACTGTCGCGCCAGTGTAACGGCGGTTTAGTGGATCGGTATCCACCAACTTCCACATGTTGTCTTCAAGTTGAACGCGAACCACAGACACACCATGTGCGTTGATTTCTTTACGAACTTCATCGACGATAGTTCGCACACCGCCCACAGCTGTCGGACCGCTTGGGTGCAGAGCAGCGGTATCAATGTACTCATGGTTGATACACAACAAGCCGTCAGTGTCGCTGTCGTTTAGCGAGAAAAAGTGCATGCCGTCGTGGTGCATACCCAATGCATTCAGCTGGTCGGTACTTGTGTTGCTGCCGTCGTCTTTCCAAGCGTTACCTTGTGCGTTTAGAGGCGTCCCCCATGGCACCAATACTTGTGCTACGTAACCTTGCGGAATCGATACTGCATCCGTCAGAGAGCCCGGAATCGAATCAAAATTGAGGACTGCACTTGAAACGCCAGAACCACTCCCCGCAGAAGTGCCCGAGTCAGATGAGTTACACCCTGATAGACCAAATGCGCCAAAAGCGGTCATCGCACTGATACCTAGGCCACCTTTCAGGATACTGCGTCGAGATAGGCTCGCTTCCAGTACTTCTTCAAAAGGCTTGTTATTACTCTGGTTGTAACGCGTCGCGTCGAAGGTTTCCTTACTCATGGTGTTGCTTTCCCAGTGTTAGGTTGAATTATAGGTTTGTGAGCGAGGGAAGTTTGGAAGAGAAAAGTGACAGAACTAGTCTATCTTTATGAACTTTGTGTTTAGAAAATGTTATAAATCCTCCCTCTATTCTATGTACTTTCGATTTTGCTTGGGCTGAGCTAGATTTGGAGGTATAAGGTTTACTCAAATCATCTACGAGAAATAATCATGAAACTAGATAAAATCGATAACAAAAATCGTCGTCTTCGCAAGAAGCTGTTCCTAGGCGAATTCGCAATCCTAGGTTTTGAGATCAGCTGTGAGACTGACATCAACGACTTTGACCGTTACGATGCATTCGTTGATGAGTTTATCGACTACATTGATGGCCTAAACCTTTGCTTCGGTGGCGGCGGTCTAGAGCTGTTTGAAGGCTTCCTATGTTCAACAGAGCGTTACGAAAGCGCAACTGAAGAACAAAAAGCACAGGTTCTAGCTTGGCTACAAGCTCGCCCAGAAGTAAGCAGCGCAAAAGCTGGCGAACTGGTTGACGCAAACTACCTGTAATTACGGAATCACTCTGTAACAAACAGAGTTGAGCAAGTAATGAGAAAGCTGGTCTTCGGACTGGCTTTTTTGCATTTAAGGCTATGGTTTTGTGCTGAAATGATGAAGCTAGAAAGAGTGGAACGTTTGGCTGTTTTGGAAGCTTTGTTTAGGAAAGCAGGAAGCTTAGAGTCTTGGAAAGTATGGATGTGCTAGATAATTTTAGAGCTGGCATTTTATGGAAGGTTATCCGTCCATTGCCAGCTCAGTGCCATTGAGTATGGTTTACTATGCTTTTTTAGCAGTCTCAGTCTTTGTGTCTTTCCAGTATTGGATTCGAACACGATGTAGCTGAGCTCTTCTCATCTTTTTCATAGCAATCTCCCTCATCTATATAGGTAACGCTCATCTTGAGCTTATTGTCTAAGGTTGTATTCCTCTTCAATCTATCGAGGAACGAATCAATTAACCGTGACTAATTTCACAACATAATGATAAAAGTAGAAGCGTTGCAGTCATTTTTTGACCAGTAAAGCTGCTTTTATCTTGTTGATACGGTCAACTTACTCATCACTTATGACAGAAATATGGCAATCAAGTTCCCAATTTTACCTGTCATCGAATCTTAATAACGATTCTTAGATAACCTAGCAAATAATATACCAGTTGCACATAAATTCCAGTTTAGTACACAACAAAAGTACGCACATGCTCAAACTAAGGTTGGATTCGCTGCTGGTAATGCTGTCGGTAATCTCTCGGAGTCAGTCCCTTGTAGGTTTTAAAGTGGCGATTAAACAAAGCTTGATTGCGATACCCAACTCGCTCAAACACAATTCCTATTGGTAACTCCGTCGATTGCAACAAATCCGCGGCATGGTTGATTCGTAGCTTCATCAAGCGTTGGCTAAACGGTTCTTTAAAGTGCTTTTGAAACAATCGTGTGACCGCACTTTCACTCAACGACAAGTAATTGGCTAAATCGGCCAATGTCACCTTGCTGGCAAAATGCTGCTCAAGATACGCATTCACACTTGCGACGCGCTCTCTTTCTTGTTGCTCGTGTTCACTCATCGAAAGATAAGAATGCGTCATCAAGGTTTTTGCCGCTTCGTCATGGGCAACCAAAGATAGGATATGAATGAATCTCGACAATTGCTCCATCGCGGGCACTTTCATCAACTCTTGCAGAAGATCCACGACTTGCTGTGCAGTCCTCTCAGAGAACACCACTCCTTTATTTGCGGCTTTCAACAACGGGTCCAGTTTGCGTAACTCAGTACAATAGAACATTAGGTTCGCGATCCACTCACGCTTAAACCAAATCACATGAGTCTCGCAGTTGCTTTCTACCAACGTGGAGTGAATAGAGTGAGGCACACCGGGCGCAATTAACAGCATCTGGTTGTGGGTCACCTCTAGCTCGTGATGCCCAATGTGTAAGATTCCAGTAAAGTGGCGGTGGATAACCAACTCAAAAACGTCATCGTGAAAATGAAAATCGTATTCTTTCGCTGGTTCATCAATACGACGGTAGCGCCAAGAAAAACCAGGCCTTTGCGGTACTTTTTCGATGTGCGCCATTTGATACCCCACAAGATAGTATTGTTTCACGCGCAAATAATATCAGTATTACGAGCATTTTATTCATCACGCCTCAATAGTATTGATATTGAGCGGCATACTATCAACTAAGCCTCATCACGCTCCTTATTCTTCTCTTGTAAAGACAAGCTAACTAAGGAGCTTTTATGAGTAACTTTAAAACCAAGCTACGCCAGATCATGCAAAAAACTCGTGATGAGTGGGCTGCGTTTGCGATAAAAGAAATGGGGATTTCATCCAATACCATCGCCAAATCTTATGGCTACAAGTCGAGTTGTGATCTTGAGCAAACTCTTAAACAAGACGATAAAGACGCCGATTCGTACATTCGCTCGTCACCTTGTGCGAGATCTCTCACAAGCGATGTAAGCAAATCGACCATTTTTGACTAAGAACAAATCGAACAACAAACCTAACTAACTGAAAATTAATAATTATCCTTTTTTAAGCAATATTCGCTGCCAAAGTTTTTTTACCTCGCTGATTGAGAGTAATCAGCAAAACAACAATACTAAGTGTGTCGACAGGATGTTGGCGGGAACAGGAAAAAAGCCTAAAGGATTGGGTATCTTCAGGATGAAGATTTGATAGCTTAGGATGAGTTGTCAGCAAGGATGTAGTTAAGCTCTAGGATAGAGTTCGCCCGTCAGGATGATAGGCAAGAATGGACACCGCTAGGAAGGCGATGAACAAGGAACTCGGTTAAAGGACTTAGCCACAATCAAGGATAGATGCAGGGAGCACCTATTAGTAGCCGGATTGCTGCGAAAAAGAATAAGCCCCGTCTGGGAAACCAGGCGGGGTTTTATTTTGCCTGTCATTTACCATCCTCCTCTGCGTTATTCCACGCATCATGCTATTATTTCTACACTTTCTCTCGAAACGCTTTCTTTAATAAACGCTGAGCAAACAACGTCCTATGCTTAATCCAGTTTGGTTACACACATTCAAAACTCTTGTCGAAGTCGGCCACTTTACTCAGACAGCAGAAAAGCTCTATATGACTCAGCCCGGTGTCAGTCAGCACATCAAAAAGCTAGAGCAAGCTTGTCAGCACCCATTGATTAAGCGCGAGAACAAAAGCTTTGAGCTGACAGAGCAAGGCCGAATGGTGTATGCCTACGCGTTAGAGTTGGAAGAGAAAGAGAAAAACTTACTGGAAGATCTGAGCTTCGATGATCCTTTTGCAGGTCATTGCAAGCTGGCTTGTTCCGGAGCACTTGCCTTGATGCTGTTTGATCCACTGCTTGAAAAACAAACCCAGCATCGCGGATTGTCGATTCACTTGGAAGCGGCACCAAACCAGTCGATTCTAAATGGGGTTGCTGACGGCCGTATTGATATGGGCATCGTGACTTACTCTCCCAACAAGAGTGTTTTCCAAAGTGAACAAATTGGCAGAGAAGCGCTGTGTTTGATCTTACCAAAGTCCTATCATGGAAAAACGTTAACACCTGAGCTGCTTCGAAGTTGCGGCGTGATTGGTCACCCTGATGCTGAACATTATATGACGTTGTTTTTCGACCAATGTGCAGAGCCTTTACTCAAAGAGATCAAGGTCAGTGACATGCCATTATCGGGCTACGTTAACCAACTCAGTCAGATTCTATTGCCCGTCAGCAAAGGACTGGGTTTTACCGTTTTGCCCTACAGTGCGGTGGAAAGCTTTCCATTAAGAGAAGAGTTGTATGTGGCTGAGTTAAAACAACCAGTATACGAAGATTTGTTTTTGGTGAGAAAACGCAGCCGCACTCTGCCGCTGCGATACCAGACCATCAAAGAAGTATTATTGGATGTGATTGGTGGGGCTCATCAATGATGTTAGCCACTCTTCGCTGGTAATGCGTTTATCTTGGCAATCCACCCAATATGGTTTGCCAGATAACCAGCTCTTTGACGCAACCTCTTTTATAAACACATCTACAGAATCAACGTCATCTTTGGCGTAATCCCATTTATTGCGCATGTGTTCTGCCGCTTCTTGATTAGTGTACGCCTTGCCGTTGCGGATAAAGGTGCAAGAGGATTGCTCAACTCGCTTTATCAACGTCGAGATATCTTGCTCTACCCCTGCTAGTGCAAAGGTAGGCAGAATGCTTAATGTAAGTAACAGCGTCCACTTTGCTTTCATTGCATCTTTATCCTTAGCCCTGACCACGTAACTACTACCAAGTAACTACTAATAAGTGACTTAACTATTCTGGTGTTTGGCTGTTTAGCTCAGCCATTATTGCCACCACGCCTTAGCAGGCTGAGGCTCCGCAATCGCCAAACGTTGACCAATCTCAGGGCTCACTAACGTTACACCGCGCTCTTCACTAATGTCTAACGCACGTTGCATCGGTTCATTCCAATCGTGCATCGACAGATCAAACGTACTGTTGTGAATCGGCATCATTACTTTGCCCTGCACATCAATGTGTGCTTGAACACTTTGCTCTGGGAACATGTGAATGTCTGACCAAAGTTCATTGTATGCGCCGGTTTCAATCATAGTGAAATCAAACGGACCGTACTTTTCACCAATCTCTTTAAAGCCATTGAAGTAACCAGAGTCACCACTGAAGAACACTTTGTGTCGCTGTGCATTAATAACCCAACTGCCCCACAGTGTCGTATCACGGTCTGTCAAACCTCGACCAGAGAAATGCTGAGTCGGAGTCAGTGTATATTCAATGCCGTCGACAGAATGTGACTCCCACCAATCTAGCTCGATCACTTTCTCCTTAGGCACGCCCCAGTTGACTAGCAACTGACCGACTTTTAACGGCACCAAGAAAGTGCCCACTTTATCGCCTAGCACTTTAATAGAAGCTTTATCTAGGTGATCGTAATGGTCATGGCTGATCACTACCACATCGATACTTGGTAAATCTTCTAGCGTGATTGGTGTTTGGTGAAAACGTTTTGGCCCCGCCCATTGCACAGGAGACGCGCGATCACTGAATACAGGGTCAGTCATGACCAGTTTGCCATCGAGCTTCATTAATACGCTTGAGTGACCTAAACGGTAGATAACGTCATCTTGCTCTTCTAGCAGTTGATTCGCGGTCATTGCATGAACCGGAATTTCAATCGTTGGCGTTGGATTGAGGCGCTCAGTCGTAAAGTAGGCTTTCATGATGCCGAACATGTCACCCAAGCTGCTTTTGTATTCCAACTCTGTGTTTGCAAATTTGTCCGGGTATGTTGGCGCTTTTTCAGTATCAACATTAGAACAAGAAATCATTGATGTACCCATCGCGAACGCTCCTACTGTGGCTAGCAAAGTTTTTTTCATAAAAAGTTAACCCGAACAAAAGTAAACTACACGGTGCAGTTTACATTCTAATTATCAAAAGTAAACTACTTAGTGTAAAATAGATCCAGAAATGATCTTCTTAACTCGGCAAGTTTATGAATGTAAAAAGAAAAGGTCGCAGTGAGACCAAAAGAGAAGCCATCTTGTGCGCAGCAAAGCAAGCGTTCCAAGAGTTTGGGGTGCAAAACACCAGCATGGATAAGCTCTCTGCTATTGCACAAGTCTCTAAGCGTACGGTCTACAACCACTTCCCTTCTAAAGAAGCGATCGTGACAGAGTTACTAACCGAACTATGGCGTTCTTCAATGATGGATAGCGACATTGAACGTTTACCAACACTTCCTCTCAAAGATCAACTGGTCGAATTGTTGTACAGCGAAATTATCGTGGTAACCGCACCTGATTATATTGAACTGGCGAAAGTGGCTTTCGGACATTTCTTGTTTAAGCCGGAAGATCTCAAAGAACAAGCGGAACACATGTCGAAGCAAGAAACGGCCTTGTACCGTTGGCTCACTCAACAATCAGAGAAAAACACATTGAAGGTGGATGATGTGGACGTGGCAAGCATTCAATTGCACAACTTAATTAAAGGCAGCGCATTCTGGCCACAATTGATGGGGATGCGAGCTTCGCTAACCTTGGAAGAATCTAGGGTTTTAGCCACCCAAACGGCTGAACTCTTCCTAAGTCATTACTTAGTTCAATAACAAAAAGCGGCTGCATGGCCGCTTTTTGTGATTTATGCCATAGTAAATTGATGAAATTTTGACTCATTTTTCTTTTTCATTCCCTTGACAGTCGCATGCAGCAAGGCGTGAGAGTTCGATAAATTATTTTTGTCGTATCGACGATATTTTTTCGTTTTCATCTACTGAGAAAACGCCCTAAGGTTCGCACCTCTGACGACGTGGTTGTCCAACCACAATTCTAAGTCGCTGAAGAGAGTGGATTCTGTCACATCAATTACACCCACTCACTATACTCTATACTTACATTTTTAATTTGGTACTGACTTACTAAGGAATTGCCATGCGTATTGCTATTCTTTCTCGTAATGAGAATCTATATTCAACCATGCGCCTAAAGCAGGCGGGTGAAGAGCGCGGACATCAAGTTGATGTTATCGATACTCTGCACTGTTATATGGATATTACGAGTAACAACCCTAAGATCCGTTACATGGGTGAAGAATTGCCAAAGTACGACGCGGTTATTCCACGCATCGGTGCATCTATCACTTTCTACGGTACAGCGGTTGTACGTCAGTTTGAAATGATGGGCACATTCTGTGTGAACGAGTCAGTAGCAATCAGCCGTTCTCGTGACAAGCTACGCTCTATGCAGCTGCTATCACGTAAAGGCATTGGTCTACCTCGCACAGGTTTTGCTCACCACCCTGACAACATTCAGGACGTGATCAAAAACGTTGGCGGCGCACCATTGGTTATCAAGCTACTTGAAGGTACTCAAGGTATCGGTGTTGTTCTTGCTGAGACAACGAAAGCAGCAGAAAGCGTGATCGAAGCATTCATGGGCCTAAAAGCAAACATCATGGTGCAAGAGTTCATTGAAGAAGCAAACGGCGCAGACATCCGTTGTTTCGTAGTAGGTAACAAAGTTATCGCAGCAATGAAACGCCAAGCAAAAGAAGGCGAGTTCCGCTCTAACCTTCACCGTGGTGGTTCTGCTCAGCTTGTAAAACTAAGCAAAGAAGAGCGCGCAACAGCAATCAACGCAGCGAAAGTGATGGGTCTAAACCTATGTGGTGTTGATATTCTTCAATCGAAGAACGGCCCTGTGGTAATGGAAGTGAACTCTTCTCCAGGCCTTGAAGGTATCGAATCAGCAACTGAAAAAGACGTTGCTGGCATGATCTTCGACTTCATCGAGAAGAACGCAAAACCAAACGCTAACCGTACTCGCGGTAAAGGCTGATAATTGTTTGAGTGAGAGCCTGATAAAGGGCTCTCTTTTAACTCATCGCTAGGATGACACTATGAATCAGAAAATGATCATTGGGAACGCCGAAGCAATTTGCTTACCTGAGTTAGGGATTACTCACCTTGAAGCGCGTATTGATACAGGCGCACAGACTTCTTCTCTGCACGTAGATAACCTAGAGTGCACTGAACAAGACGGTCAGTCATACGTAGAGTTCGATCTACACCCAGATGTTTACCACTTAGAGCAAGTCGTTCGCTGTAAAGCTCCACTGAAGGCGAACCGCAAAGTGAAATCATCAAACGGTACTTTCGAACACCGCTGCGTGATCACAACGATGCTACGCATGGGCGACCAAGAGTGGCCAATCGACATCACGCTAACTAACCGTGAAAAGATGACTTACATGATGTTGTTAGGTCGTCAGGGTATGGCAGACAAAGTTCTGGTAGACCCGAGCCAATCTCACTTATTGGCTCCATAATCCCCGTAGCTTCAGATGAGCGAACTCCGTGGTCGCTCATCTGGCTCTTCTCTGATTTTCTAGCTGCCCTTCTACTATCTGTCGTTCTTCCTTTTCAGAACAGAACGCATTAATCCTTTAAGTTTGATCTTCGTTACTCGCCAATGCGTAATGGGTCTAACTGGTGCGGTATTGATGATGTGTTGATACGCGTCTTCATCAAACTCAACCTCTCCCCCATGTGCCGCCAATAAACAGTTTGGTTTCATCTCAAAAACGCGCTTTAACGAACTGCGATATTGGTTGGGATGAAAAATAGGAAATGGCGCGATCAAATGGCTTTTTACCTGCACCATTAAATCCGCTACGTACAACACACTCTGTTCGGCGTGATAAACCGATAAATCCCTGTCGGTATGCCCTGGTGTTTCCAATATCTGCCAATCAGTAAAACCTGGAATCTCCTCTCCATCCACAAGCTCAATATCCGGCCTTAGTTTTCGCGAATACCATAAGTTGCGCTTGGGTTTGCGCATTCGGTTCGCCATCCATCGTGCCAAAATCAGATCTGTTAGATGCATCAACCAGCCATCAAAACCACCATACCAATGCGTGTCTCGTTTTGCTGCCAATAACTGGCAACCCGTCAAATCTCTTAGCTTGTGCGCCGCACCAGCATGGTCTGGGTGCATGTGTGTAACGACAACCAGTGTTAGGTCGGTGAACGGGCGATTGAGCTGGTGCTCAATAAAATCTTTGAGGTGAGGAATATCCGCTCGACTTGCACCATCAAGCAGCATCAATTTGTCTGGATACTCGGCGAGATACATGGTTTGGATGTATCCCTGAATTCTGTGCAGCTGCAAAACATGTCCTTGTTTTGTTGAGTCTTTGTTCTTATTTTTCTTCGACCAAATCCTTACTGGTCAGACCAACTATAACAGCAGAATGGACAGTCTGTTAAATAAATGTTGACACCAACCATCAACAACAGTTGTTAATCGAAATCACAAATTTTAATCATTAGACTCTGGTTGGGTTTTATCCGTTAATGCGCGCACACGGAGTTCGTGTCAGGGTATGAGGTTAGCGCCTCATGATTTGCTTTTTTGTATTTTCTCCTCTATTTCCAATGAGGGCTTAAATACATTTTTGTGAGAATCGAGTTGGAAAAAGCAACTAAATTAGACCGCATCCGCGCGGACTACAACGTTCACTACTGGAGCCAAGGCTTCTACGGAATTGATAACCAAGGCGAGGTTTACGTATCTCCTCGTAGTGACCGTGCACACCAAATCCCTTTCAGTGCGATTGTAAATGAACTAGAAGCTAAGCAGTTGAATCTGCCTGTGTTAGTGCGCTTCCCACAAATCGTACACCAACGCGTGCATGGCATTTGCCAAGCTTTCAACCAAGCAATTGAAGAATACCAATATCCAAACAAATACCTGTTGGTGTACCCAATTAAAGTAAACCAACAACGTGAAGTGGTTGATGAGATCTTAGCAAGCCAAGCACAGCTAGAAAATAAACAGCTGGGTCTTGAAGCAGGCAGTAAGCCAGAGCTATTGGCCGTACTTGCACTAGCTCAACAAGGCAGCTCCGTGATCGTGTGTAATGGCTACAAAGACCGTGAATACGTGCGTCTTGCACTGATCGGTGAAAAGCTTGGTCACAAAGTATTTATCGTACTAGAGAAGCTATCTGAGCTTGATCTAGTACTTGAAGAAGCAAAAAGCTTGGGCGTAACACCACGTCTTGGCTTGCGTATCCGCCTTGCATCTCAAGGTGCGGGTAAATGGCAAGCAAGCGGCGGTGAAAAATCGAAATTCGGTCTATCTGCATCTCAAGTATTGAGCGTGATTGATCGTCTAAAACGCGAAGACAAACTGGACACCATGCAATTGGTTCACTTCCACCTTGGCTCACAGATGGCAAACATCCGTGACGTGCGTAATGGTGTGAATGAATCCGCACGTTTCTACTGTGAATTACGTGCCACGGGTGCAAACATTGATTACTTCGATGTTGGCGGTGGTTTAGCAGTAGACTACGACGGCACACGCAGCCAGTCTTCGAACTCGATGAACTACGGCCTTGCAGAATACGCACGCAACATCGTGAACACGGTAGGCGATGTATGTCAGCAGTACGAACAACCGATGCCAGTGATCATCTCTGAATCGGGTCGTTCTTTGACTGCACACCACGCAGTGTTGATTTCTAACGTTATTGGTACTGAAACATACCAACCGGAAGAAGTGTTCGAGCCAGCTGCAGACGCTCCATTCTTGCTACAAAACATGTGGCGAAACTGGGAGAACCTGCAAGATGGTACGGATGCGCGTGCATTAATTGAAATTTACAACGATACCCAAAGCGATTTGGTAGAGGTTCACTCACAATTCGCGACTGGCGTACTAAACCTTGAACAACGTGCGTGGGCAGAACAACTGTCGCTACGCATTTACTTCGAGCTAAGTCGCCAAATGAGTACTAAGAACCGTTTCCACCGTCCTATTTTGGATGAGTTGAGCGAACGTCTTGCAGACAAGTTCTTCGTGAACTTCTCTCTTTTCCAATCCCTGCCAGACGCATGGGGTATTGATCAGGTATTCCCTGTTCTGCCGCTTTCTGGTCTTGGTGATGTGGAAGAGCGTCGTGCGGTGATGTTGGACATCACTTGTGACTCCGATGGCGTAATTGACCACTACGTTGATGGCCAAGGCATTGAGAGCACGCTACCAGTACCAGCATGGAGCAAAGACAAACCGTACCTAATGGGCTTCTTCCTAGTAGGCGCATACCAAGAGATCCTTGGTGACATGCACAACCTATTCGGTGACACCCACAGTGCAGTAGTCAACGTTGATGAAGCAGGTCAATTTGAGATCAGCTACATCAACGAAGGTGATAGCGTAGAGGACATGATGCGCTACGTTCATATCGACGTAGATGCGATTCGTGACAATTACAAACAATTGGTTTCTGAACGTGTTGAAGCCAATGAACAAGAACAAATTCTGGCTGAACTTGAACAAGGTTTGGCTGGCTACACCTATTTAGAGGACTTCTGATATGAATGATTTGTTTACTAAAACCGATTATTCGCTTTACTCCAACTCTATGTCGTTCCTACGTCGTCCATACATTAAGAACCCTGTTTCGGCAGACGCTGATGTAGTAGTGCTTGGCGTTCCTCTGGACATGGCGACATCTGGTCGTCCTGGTGCGCGCATGGGTCCAGATGCGATTCGTCGTGCGTCAGTAAACCTTGCTTGGGAAGGCAAGAAGTTCCCTTGGGACTTCAACGTATTTGATAAATTGAAAGTGATCGACGCAGGTGACCTTGTGTTCGATTGTGGTGATGCTGAAGATTTCACTTACCGTCTAGAAGCAGCAACAAGTGAAATTCTAAAGAGCGGTAAGACAATGCTAGGCTTGGGTGGTGACCACTTCATCACGCTACCAATCCTACGTGCTTACGCAAAACACCATGGTCAAATGGCTTTGATTCACTTCGATGCGCACACTGACACTTACGCAAACGGCAGTTCTTACGACCACGGTACTATGTTCTACCATGCGCCAAAAGAAGGTCTAATTTCTGCGAAGAACTCTGTTCAAATCGGTATCCGTACAGAGTATGACCAGCAAGATCACGGTTTCAATGTCATCAATGCGATGCAAGCGAACGACATGTCAGTGGAAGAGATTCTGGCAGAGGTTAGTCGAACGGTTGCGGATAAGCCTGTGTATGTCACTTTTGACATCGACTGTCTGGATCCGGCGTTTGCACCAGGTACAGGTACACCAGTTTGTGGCGGTCTGAACTCAGATAAAATTCTGAAGATCATTCGTGGTTTCGCTGGCATGAACATCGTAGGTATGGACGTAGTGGAAGTCTCTCCTCCTTACGACCACAGCGATGTAACGGCATTGGCTGGCGCAACTATCGCACTTGAGTTGCTTTATGCCTACGCTTCAGGTCGCGAATAACGAAAGTTTATTCAAAGTCATTACTGTATTTCAAAGGGAGTTTCGGCTCCCTTTTCTGTTTTTAAAGCACCTCAAAATTAGATTAGTTTTTCTAATCCAAATTATAGATTTTTATCTTGCTCAACTTCACACTTTTTAATTGCTAAGTCGGCACTCAAGCTCTAATATCTCGCGCCTAGATTCCCTAATCACTTTGTTTATTTGGCTCTTCTATATGGAGCGCTAAGGCTTTTTACGTCTTAAATTTCTGGAGAGATACGCAAATGTCCGCCTCGTTTCCATTAGCGAAACTTACCTTTTTAATCGCAATTCTGACTGCCGTAGGTCAAATGACTCAAACGATGTACGTGCCTTCTATCGGTCATATGGCGGGTGAGTTCTTGGTATCAGCGTCTTCACTTCAAGCTGTGATGGCGTGTTACCTGATCCCTTATGGTCTATCGCAGTTCGTGTACGGTACGCTTTCTGATCGTCTTGGTCGCAAGCCGATCATCATTGCGGGTTTGATCATCTACATTCTTGGTACTTTGGTGGCGCTATTTGCTCATGAGTACGAATGGTTCTTGGCGGGTAGCTTTATCCAAGGTTTAGGTATCGGTTGTGGTGGCGCGATGTCTCGAACACTGACTCGTGACTGCTTTGAAGGCGCAGAGCTACACCGTGCAAACAGCCTAATCAGCATGTGTGTGATTTTCTCACCATTGATCGCGCCAGTATTGGGCGGTTACCTAACAGAAGCTTTCGGTTGGCGTTCTAGCTACTTATTCCTTGCACTGTTTGGTATCGCCGTTGTGATCACAATGATGACTAGCATGATGGAAACACTGCCAAAAGAACGACGCAAACATGAGTCGGTTGCCAACAGCTACAAATTCGTTCTGTCTGACAAACGCTTCCAAGGTTTCTTGTTAGTACTGGTCGCAACATTCGCTGGCGTAGCCGTATTTGAAGCCGCTGCAGGTGTGCTACTGGGTGGTGTACTTGGTTTACCAGCAACCACAGTAAGCTTGCTGTTTGTCTTGCCGATTCCGGGTTACTTGGTCGGCGCGGGCTTATCGAGCTACATCGCACAACGTCGCTCTGAGCGCCGTGCTTTAAATGTTGGTCTAGTGGCTATCTTAGTTGGCTCAGCAGTGGTATTGATTCCAGGTCTGTTTGGTCTAACAACGGCATTGACTCTGATTGGCGGTGCAACCATTTACTTCTTGGGTGCGGGCATTTTGTTCCCAGCGGCAACAACAGGCGCACTTTCACCGTTCCCATACCACGCGGGCACTGGCGGTGCGATTTTGGGTGGCATGCAAAACCTAGGTGCGGGTATCGCGACGCTGTTGGCTTCGTTCTTCCCGGCACAAGACCAAATGCCGCTAGGTTGTTTGATGATGGCAATGTCGATCATTGCTATGTTTGGTTTGCGTTGGGTTAATCGCAAGCACGATCACTCAAACGAAATGCCATTGGCGATCTAAAATCTGACTCTCATCACCCAAAAGGGACATGCTGAAAAGTGTGTCCCTTTTTTGTTGCACACATCTTACCCTTTAGCTCTCATCCACCAGCAATTGCATTTAACATCCCATCCAATCTTTGCTAAAAAGAACAGTTGCTTATACAGAAATTATTCGTTTGCCATTCGATATAAAGATATTCACTGGAAGAACACAAACGTACTTTTACTCGCAAGATAAATGAATGGCGAAAAAACACGAGAAGAGTACACAATAAGGATACACAGATGCGTTTCACTTTAACCACGTTGGCCGTATCGGTCGCGCTAGTCGCCGGATGCAGCAATCAAGGATTACCAACCATGAACCATTACTCCCAATCGCAACTCGTTGCTCAACAAACCCAAGCACCCGTTGCAAAAAAAGTCCCTCATGCAATGAATATTCATGGTGATACACGAATCGATAATTACTACTGGATGCGCGATGATGAACGCCAAGATCCAGAAATCTTGCAACACCTTGAGCAAGAGAATCAGTACACAGAAACCGTTTTAAAACACACCGAAGCACTGCAAGAACAGCTTTTTGAAGAGATCAAAGGGCGTATTGCAAAAGATGACAATTCAGTTCCAGTTCGTAAAGGCAGTTACTACTACTCAAATGAAGTGACAGGCGACAACGAATACGAAGTACATCTGCGTGCGAAAGACTTTGCAGGTAAAGATAAGCAAGTCATCTTAGATGTTAACGAGCTGGCAAAAGAACATGAGTTTTTCAGTATTGGCGGCTTAACGATTAGCCCAAATGAAAACTTGTTGGCTTATGGCGAAGATACGCTGAGTCGCCGTATTTACACCATCAAGATCAAAGACCTCACGACGGGTGAATATCTAAAAGATGAAATTGAAGGTGCATCAAGTGCAATCGCATGGCAAAACGATAACCAAGCCTTCTACTACATCAAGAAAGACCCTCAAACGCTGTTAGGTTACCAGGTTTTCCGTCATGTATTGGGTGCACCTCAGACTAGCGATGAGCTTATCTACGAAGAAACTGACAGCGCTTACTACACCTTCTTGAGTAAAAGTAAGGATGGTGAGCAAGTTTACATTTGGCACTCAAGTACCGAGACAAGTGGCGTGTCTGTAATTGATGCAAACAACCCGAACGCCAAAGCCGAAGCTTTCTACCCTAGAGAGACCGGCATTGAATACAGTATTGCTAAACTGGACGATTGGTACTACATCTACACCAACTACCAAGCAGTAAACTTCCGTTTGATGAAAGTGAAAGCGGAAGAGATGCGCGATCGTTCTAAATGGGTCGATGTCATTCCTGCTAACGATAATTCTCAGCTAGTCGATTTCGACTTGTTCGACGATCACCTTGTTTACGAGCAGCGCACGAATGGATTGTCGACCGTGAAGGTTCGTCAATTATCGACAGGCAAAGAGTTTCCACTCGAGTTTAATGATACGGCTTTTGCCGCTTACCTAACGGGCAACCTTGAATTAGACAATTCAAAAGTTCGCATCTACTACAGCAGCCTGACGACACCGGGGACTTACTATGATTTCGACCTAAATACAGGTGAATCTGAAATCATGAAGCAAACACCGGTACTTGGTGATTTTGATGCCGATAACTACCAGTCAGAGCGAATCATGGTGACTGCTCGTGATGGCAAACAAGTACCAGTTTCATTGGTTTACCGCAAAGACCTATTCAAGAAGGACGGAACCAACCCAATCTACCAGTACGGTTACGGCTCATACGGTTCAACCATCGAGCCAACATTCCGCTCAACCCGCCTGAGCTTACTTGATCGCGGGTTCGTGTACGCAATCGCGCATATTCGTGGTTCAGAAATGCTTGGTCGTCCTTGGTATGAAGATGGCAAAAAGCTGACTAAACAAAACACCTTCAATGACTTCATCGACGTAACCAAAGGACTGGTTGAAGAAGGTTATGGCGCAAAAGATAAAGTGTTTGCTGTTGGTGGCTCTGCGGGCGGCCTATTGATGGGCGCTATTATCAACCAAGCACCAGAGCTCTACCGTGGTATTGGCGCGCACGTTCCGTTTGTTGACGTAGTGACAACCATGTTGGATGAGTCGATTCCTCTAACAACCAACGAATACGATGAATGGGGTAACCCGAACGATAAAACCTACTACGGCTACATGCTGAGCTACTCACCTTACGACAACGTGAAAGCTCAGAATTACCCGAACATGTTAGTGACAACGGGTTTGCATGACTCGCAAGTTCAATACTTTGAGCCGATGAAGTGGGTAGCCAAACTTCGTGAAATGAAAACCGATGATAATGTCTTGTTGTTTAAAACCGATATGGAAGCAGGTCACGGTGGTGCATCTGGCCGATTTAAACGATTGAAAGAAGATGCGCTTGAGTACGCTTTCTTCTTAGATTTGTTGGAAACGAAATAAGCTCTATTAGGGGCTGTTTTTGAGCTGATATAAAAAGAAAAACGCCTACTCACAGCGAGTAGGCGTTAACACAATAAATGTGTTTAGGCAGTAGAAACTGTCCTATTTATTAGAAGTAGTAACGAGCACCTAGCGTCCAGTAGTCGTTTTCTTCGTTGTTGTAGTCGTTACCTAGATCAAACTGGTATGCAGCAAATGTAACGAAAGCAGGAGTTACTGCGTATTCAGCCTGTAGGGCAGTCTCGCTAGTGATTGTTTTGCTGTCTTTATCGTTCTCTACACCTTCGTAGTTAATACTGAATGTCCAGTCGTTAACACCGTAGGCTAATAGACCTTCAAGCTGGCTAGTTTCTTCTAAGCCAAGGTAGAAGTAGTCATTCATACCGTATACTAATGCTGCGTATAGGCCTGAACCGTATTTACCGTAGTTAGCAGAGAACACGTGAGAAGTTGCTGACTCTGACTTAGTGCCAAACTTAACATCACCACCGCTGTATACATAACCAAGACCAAAGCCTGCTAGCTCAGTGCTTAGTGCGATTTGCCCACGATCATCAAAGTCACCATTCTGACCTTGCCAACCTAGACCTAGGTTTAGACCAAAGCCCTCACCAAATTCAAAACCTTTGCGGTAACTTACCATTTTCTCTGCACGAGAAGAGCCTAGCTCGTAGTAACCAGATGCGTATAAGAAATCATTGGCAAAAGCGATTGGAATATCTGCCACACCTGCTACATCGTAGTATGGTGCCCATTGTGTGCCAACTACTAAACGGCCGTATTGGTCATGGGTAGCACCAATGTAACCTAGACGAGTAGAGAAGGAGTTGTCGCCACCATTAAGGTAGTTCAGAGACCATTCGCCTTTAGCGTCGATAGTTACGCCATTACCAATGTCCTTTTTACCGCCAACGTTGATACGTGGAGATACTTGATGAACCTTAACGTCTTCTTCGAAGTACTCACCAACGCCCACAGATACATGGCCGCCGATAGAAAGAGATGTGCCGTCGCTGTTGTAAACTTCTGCTGCGAAGACTTGAGAACCACCTGCTAGAGCCGCCACTGCAACGGCTAGAGTTTTCATTTTCATTGTTAACATCCATATAGTTGTTTGTACTGGTTCGTCCCGACAGCAAAAAAACGCATTAATCGCAACGAACAGATAACAACGTAGTAATGAAATATAAATGAAACAAATACTTTCTTATGCAATTAGTGGTATTAGTGGTTATTTTTTGACCTTTATCACATAAAAAAAAGGAACTTTTCAGTTCCCTTCATAATTTGTGTAGCATTTTACGTGTTACAACTGCCAGCGTGCGAGTGGTTTCTCACTTTTGATACCTTTACTGCCCCAGC
Source organism: Vibrio hyugaensis (assembly GCF_002906655.1). Classification (NCBI taxonomy): domain Bacteria; kingdom Pseudomonadati; phylum Pseudomonadota; class Gammaproteobacteria; order Vibrionales; family Vibrionaceae; genus Vibrio; species Vibrio hyugaensis. Next base: position 2,055,272 of record NZ_CP025795.1, read on the forward strand.
GGTCAATAACATCAACTTGCAGTATGCGATCCTGTGAAACCAAAGAAATAAGCATTTTTGATGGACGTTTGTCCGTCACCAGCCACAGAGTTTCATCTTCTTCAAACTGAGCTTTTAAAGATAGTTTGTCTGCTTCCGACCATTCTAATTCTGGCTTGAATTGACGGTCAACAACGAACAGTTGATTTCCAGAGGCAAAATCTTCTAGTGATTCGCCTAGTAATACCACCGAATCGATCTCTTTTTCGAAAATGAATTCTTGTTGTTGGTTGATTAGCTCACGCACATCCAACATCAACACTTGCTGATTCTTTTCTATTTGAGCTTGATATTGAGGATAAACCTTTTGTAGATCCTCGCCCACTATCGAAGCCATTCGGATTAAGTTTGTGGGGTTCATCCATGCATATTTAGACGTTTCACCATTATCCAGTGTCAACGCAGCAACGCCTTGTGCTCTTGGAGAGATGGCTTGAGAAGCGTCAATCTCTATCAACCGAATGTTTCCTTGACGAGCATAAACATAAGTTGGGTCTTGTTGCCAAATAGCTCCTAACGTGATGGCAACTGTTGCATCCTGTCCTGCTTTAATTGCTTGTTGCTGACCTTTGCTTGAAAACCAGTTTACCAGTCGCTCAATACCATAACGCTTTGGTGGCAAGTAAGATGTTTCTACCCCAGTTCCCTGCATCAGTTGTTCTGACAACATGTAAGTAACGGGTGTGCTGGTAAGAATGTCTTTAGAGAAGGTAACAGGAGCGAACGTACTCGCCGCGACTAAACCCAAGCTCATCATTAACTTTTTGCTATTCATGTTCGAGTACTCAATTAAGCTTTGCGCACGATTCGGTAAATCGTTGCCATTAAGAAGAAGATCGCAGAAACGATGATTATCGATGCGCCCGACGGCACGGGTAACTCCAACTCCATAGGCAACACGGTTCCAACTAAACAAGCGATAGTAGCAAGCAAAGAAGAAAGCAGAACAAAGCTTCCCATACGTTTAGTTAACAGTCTCGCCGTCGCTCCCGGAATTAGCAGCAATGCACCAACCAACACAGCTCCGATGATCTTTACAGCTGCAATGGTGACTAATGTGATCATCATGACAAACAAGTAATCGTAGAAGCTCGTATTGAAACCACGAACTCGCGCGATATCAGGGCTAATGCAAGTCAGTAAGATTCGGTTAAATGTCGGGATCAGCAATAGCAGAATAATCAAACAACTGACCGCTAGAATCGTAATGTCTCTGTCGGTTACGGTTAATATCGAGCCAAATAGGACATTTTCTAGCATATGGATATTGATCTTACGTGCGACATACATCAGCAACGCCGCACCAACCGCTAAAGCCAGCGCAAGAAACACACCGACTAACGTGTCATAAGGCACATTGGTTCGATTTCGCACGAAATGCAGCAACAATGCGAAAATCATACAAAAGCTGAATAAGCCGATGAAAGGATTTTCTGGTGGCTCACCAAGCAGTACACCAATTGCAATACCCGTTAGTGCTGCATGACCGACCGCCTCTGAAAAGAACGCTAAACGCTTCGCAATGACTAGCGTGCCTAAACCACCCAGCAAGGGACCAAGAATGAGCGCAGCCACTATCGCGTTGACCATAAACGCGTAAGCAAAACTGTCACTTAGCCAACCAGCTTCCACACCATGCAGAGCGAGCTCTCTTAACCAATCCATTACGCCGCCTCCACTTTTGCAGTGTAGTGCTTAAATAGAGATTCAATACGTTCTGGACTTAGCACTTCAGAGTGATGGCCTGATGACACAATCTGACGATTCACGACATGCACTTGCGCATCTAAACGACGTACTGCGGTTACATCATGATGAACCGCTAGCACTGTTTTACCTTCAGCAACCACTTCATGAATCAAACCTTCTAAGTAACGAACACCTTGCTCATCCATGCCTGTCGTTGGCTCATCCAAAACAAGCAGACTTGGATCGTCTAATAAAGCTTGAGCGAATAAAACACGCTGCTGCTCACCACCCGATAACTGCCCCATTCGTCGGTCGCTGCGTGAAGCCATACCAACGCGCTCTAGTTGAGCAAGCGCTTGTTGAGTTTGCTTGGTCTTACGTCGCCAAAACAGCGGCACTCTGGTTTGGTTAAGCAATACGAAATCCATAACCGTGAGCGGCAGACTGGCTTCAAACATGGCTTTTTGCGGTACATAGCCGATTCTCGCAGCATGTTTGCTGTCTGGCCAATGGACAGAAATGTCACCAGTAAATGGGGTTAAGCCCAAAACAGAGCGCAAAAGAGAGGTCTTCCCACCACCGTTAGGCCCCATGATGACGTGACATTGGCCAGCATCAAATTTGGTTTGGATATCTTGTAGAATCAGGTTGTCGCCATATTGAAGGCTTACCCTGTTGAGAGAGATAGAAGGCCCTAACATCAAGCTTTCTCCTGTTCGTGCTTGCTTGCAACGAACTTCATCGCTTCAATCAGAGTCGCGACGTTCTCACGCATTTCGACTTCAACCTTATTGGCTTCGTATTCGCCATGAGTCATGTGAGAAAAGCGATAAAGCTGAACACCGGTCGCTTCTTCGATCGTATCAACAAAACGATTTGGCATGTTTAATTCGTAAAACAGCACATCAATGCCAGATTGACGAATCTTCTCTATCGTCTCTTGTAACTGGCTCGCGCTTGGTTCTACACCATGAGCAGGTTCGATAACTGCTGCGACGTCAACGCCGAATTCCTGCAAGATGTAACCATAAGCATTATGCGTAGTAGCGACCTTCATGCCTGCTGTATCAAGTTGCCCCAAAGACAACATGGCATCACGCTTCAAAAGGCGGAATGTTTTTGCGTAAGAGCGCGCATTCTTACGATAAAACGCCGCGTTTTCTGGGTCGAGCTTGCTTAGCTCACTCGCAATCGTGTAAACCTTTTGAATCGTGGTCGATAGGCCAACAAACGTATGCGGGTTAACTGCGCCTTTACCGACTGATTGCCCCATCGCAGGTAACAGTGGGACTTCTTTGTTAGCCTCTATCACCACAAGATCGTCACGTTGTGAAGCTTGAATCACTTTAAGAGCAAAATCATCATGGCCGATACCATTGACCACAATCACATCCATTTGCTTCAAACGCTTTAAATCATTAGGTTGAGGTAAATAGTTATGAGGGTTAAAGCCTGCATCCACCAGCGGTAGAATTTCTGCTTTGTCACCGACCACAGCTTTCACATAGCTGTAGTAAGGTTGAAGCGTAATACCAATATTGAGCTTATCTGCTGCAAAGCTCGATGAAGCTACTGCCAGAAATGCACTAGCCGTTATAATTCGACGTAGAAAAGATCGTTTCATCATAGTTGTTATCGTTAAAATTGAGCTTAATGGGCGTGAGCATTTGAAGACGTAGCAGGGACAAGAACAATTTGTTGCCAACCTTGCTTCTGGCGTTCGCTTATTTCCGCAAGAGATAAATCAGACGCCTTTGCTGTGGATTGAATAAACCAAATGTCGGCGTGTTCATTACGACTATCGAGAAGCATGGAAGCCGCGCCTTTTTCATCTTGCCTTACACCGAGGTAAATCCCTGCATCTAACCGTTGCCATTGATGAGAGCCTTTTCGCTGCCAGCTTTGATCTTGTACAAATGGTGCAACCCAAAATTCTTCCAATTCGCTGACGGCAGGCCACTTGCCAGTATCTAGATGAAGATCTCGAATTTCTTCATGTGCCAACTTTAACTCGGCAATCATCGCAAGTTCTTCTTGTTCAAGGTCAGTGATGAGAACTTGATGAACCAGCACTTCAGTATGTTCTGTCTCGGCTTGATGGTGAGGCAGCAAAATCGTGGAGACCGCAAGAATACCTGCGATGGTCAAAGCAACCCATTTGCCTTCTCGACTGCCGTTATCCGGTCGAATCTTCTGTGTGATCATTTCTCTTTTAACTCAACCACATCCACTTCTACCGGATTTTCATGTCCAGCATCAAAGACAAGATAAAAGTCGGTTTGAGGGTGAGAAAACTCGGCAATAGAACGTTTGTCGGTAGTCACCTTGGCAATCAGATTATCGTCGTAGTCGTACATTTCGACATCGTAATCCACAGCGGTTGAACCATCTGAGTAACCAGCTTCGCAAATCACTTTTTCTTGCTCTAAGTGACAACTCATCAAAGGGAAATGGGCCATTGCTTGAAAGGAAGCCAAACCAGCAACAAAAACCGAAGTTTTAAGAATAGAAATGTTTTTCATGATGTATCCAAATTGGCTCAGCGTAAGGCTGAGCCAAATTTTGATTAGTTAAGTTGAGTTTCAAACGTTAGATGCACGTTCATGCTTGCTTTGTCTGCAAGTGGATCGTTTTTCAGCTCACCCTTGTAGTTTGCTTTCATTAGGTAGCGCCCTGCTACATCTGGGGTGAAAGTGATTTTTCCCTCTTTGTCACTGACCACATCGATTTGCTCTTGGTGGTTGCGATACAGAGTACCTTCGCGAGTGATTTCCGCCGTAACACCTTTCTGAGGCTCACCATTAAAGAAGAATTGGAATGTCACCTCTTCACCTTCAATAATGTCTGAAGGGTGTGTAAGAGGCTTCATTTCTAGCAGTTTGCCTTCAATCTCCAATGCCTTCTCTGTTGGCATACCAACTGTCACATAGCTTTCTGCACGTGTGTAACTAAGTTGGGTAACGACATCGCGTGCTTTTTCAGGAATCACACTTGCGCGGTCTGCTTTACTTGCTTTCGACCACTTAACTGTATCGCGACGGCCCGCTTTGTACTGGGTGTAGTAGCTAGGTTGGTTGTTGATAGCCACTTTGTGTGTGCCTTCTTCTTCGAAGTAGAAGTCAAACATCGAACGGCGCTTACCGCGTACCACAAAGTTCGGACGCTCAGAACGACCATCTGGCATGACCACGAATGCTTGCTCACTACCTGCAGGCTTATCGAATACAAACGTACCGTGAGACGCTGTCACGTCGAACGTTAACCAATCACCGCCTTCTTTTGATACGGTAAAGTGAGAAGGGAGAACCCAACGAGGGTGCGCTTGTGCTGTTGTCGCGGCCGCTAACCCCATTGCCATTACACTTGCTAATGCCACCGCTTTCATTTTGGTTTTCATTGTTATTCCTTCTCTATCACTTAACTTGGTAATTGACGGTAATTACGCCCGTCTCTTCCGTTGGTTTTATTTGGTAGCGCACTTCACTGTCCGCTAACTGCATTTTTTGACGTAGGTAATTACGGCCACCGTGTTCACGCACTACTTCTACATGTAGGGTGTAATTGCCCTGTTCGAGTCGTTGACCATCATCATTGGTGCCATCCCAAACGAATCGGTATTGGCCTGCAGGTCGAGTGGCTGACGTTACAGCATCGACCAGTTCGCGATCGTAACGACCCACTTTGCGCCACCAACTACGAAGATCTTTCAACCACTCATCTTTACCTACCCAAAGCTGAATGGTTTTGACTGGTTTACGCTTTTCATCTTCGATCCATACTGCGACATAAGGTCTTGCATACATCGAGGTATCAATCTTTGGTAACTCAAACTCAAAGTCGACTTTGGCATTATCTGGAAAAGGAGCGGCCATAAGCGGCAAAGGAGATAAAGCCGCGAGCAATGCGGCTTTACTAAACGGGTAACGGCGAAAAATTCGGCCTGTGTTTAACATCGGTTTTTTCTCTGAATAGGCTGTTATGGCACAGCGAAAAAATAAATAACGAGCGATAACGCAGTGCCAAAACTCATCCACTGCATTGACGTTCTAAAAGTCTTTTTCTTTGGAAGCAGCAAACACACACCGGTTAGCACAAAAAACACCATAAGAAGCGCTGTTATATCGATAAACCATTTCCATGTATCACCACTGTTACGTCCTTTATGCAGGTCATTAAGTAGTGCGATCAAACCGTAGTTAGTGGTTTCAACTTCAGCTTCACCGGTCGTCATATCGACGAAAACAGTGGCGTTGTAGCCAGGGCCTTTGAAATCTAAAGAGAGCTCACCAATCATCAATTCACCATCCTCTACTTCGGTATACACATCGAGTGCTGATGGTGTGCCTCGTAGGTCTGTTTCTTGTGTTAAGAAACTCAACAGAGCAGAGCGATTAGGTTGGAAGCTTCCCTCACTCGCAAATAGTTGCTCGGAAGGAACTGTGAGTGTGTGTTGCTGAATGATGGGTTCACTGCGCTCAAACAGTTCTGGTCGGTTCAACGTAATACCAGTTAACGCAAAAAACAGCGTCACTAATAAAAGAGCCATAGAAATATAAATGTGCAGACGACGTGCCCAAGTTTGGACGCCTTTGCTTTTGAGCAACATAGAAAACAATCATCACCAGTAAATGAGGATGTAATTTAGGTGATAATCATTCGTATTGGCATTTAATTTACATTGTTTACGTTTGGTCAAAAAGCATTACTCCCGTCGATACTGACGGGAGCAAATAGGAGGGGCGTTATCGAGCTAAAATTGGATAAGTAAAGAAAACCAAGTGGCAGAAATTAAACACGAAGTGAGCGAGCACAGCGCACCATAAACGGCCAGTAAAATGGAAGACCAAACCGTACCCAGCCCCTGCAAGCACGGCAAATACCATTAATAGTGGACCACCAGCAAAATGAGCCAAACCAAATAAAAGACTCGCTACTACCAAGCCTACTCGCCAGTCAAAGCGACGGGATAGCGACTGCTGAATAAATCCACGAAATAGCGCTTCTTCTGCCACACAAGTCAGCACTAAGTTGTTCAAAGCAAATAACCACCACCAAGATGGCAAACTCAATTCAGGCTTTAAAGCACCAAGCACTGACGCAATAGGCAGCAACAAGAGCAAAGGAGTCATCACCAGCAATGCCGGTTTGACTCTTACCTTTGACTCACCACCTAGCAAAATAGGATAAGCCAGTAAGAGCGCAAAGAAGGCAAGTGGCTTGTCTAAGTTAAGGTACATAGAGAATGGGGTACTCAACGGCCCCGCAGATACCTTGTCGAGCACTTGCAGATTATTGAATCCCGGGATCAGATGGACAAACAACAAGACACACCAAACAATCACGACTCCCCACCCCAAATAGAAAATGGATTTCGTTTTTGGCTGCGCTTTAAGCATTGGAGCGAGACTTGGAATTCGGTACGACACGCCAAGCACAAACAAAGAACTGACCAAGGCGATAGGTTCAATACGGCCGAGAATAAAGCCGCCAAACAAGGTGATGCCAAGCAATACTAGCGTGACTCCAGTATGGCGGAGAAAAGCCGCAGCTATCGCCAAAATTAGTGGGCACCATAGCCAGATGTCGGAATCGAGAATCATTGTATTATCCTTATAAACAAAAGCTGACGTTCCAGTCTTATCGCTGGATACCGGTAATATAACGTTATGATATTTAAAAAGAGATCGAACCAGACTCAATATTTACAAACAAAAAGACCCGAGATATAACCCGGGCCTTTCGATCATTGATACATGGTCTACTATCACATGTACTTAGCTATTCTGGCTTGCTTTCGCTTTACGCAACTGGGATAGGTATTTCACCCAACTCTCAGCTTGAGTTGAAGGCTCAATTTCATTCGCACGTTTTGCGTTGGCAAGCGCATCTTCAATGCGTTTTAGCTTGTAGTATGCACGCGTTTTTACCAAAGCCACATCCGCTTTACGACCAGAGACTTTATCCAAGGCGATCAAAGCATCTTTGTAATGTCCCTCTTGAACAAGCAGTTGCGACAAATTCCAGTAATACTGGCGGTTTAGCTTCGCTGCAACTTGCCAGCTTGCGATCGACTTTTCCCACTCTTTCGCCATTTGCCAGTAAGTTGCCTGCTGAGCTTTGAGTTTACTATCTGAATTCACACCATTTAGTTCGCCCAATATTAAAGCCGCTCGTTCCGGAATACCGCGCTTTCCATAAAGTTGAGCAAGAAGTTTGAGGTCATCTTGGTTCAACTCTACGCCTTTCAGCTTCGCAAGAGCCAAAGCGTCAAGAGCACGCTTATCATCATCCACACGTAGATACAGAGCAACAAGCTGACGCCACCATTCCACACGCTCAGGTTCAATCGCAATCAAACGTTTGATCGTGCCAATCGCAGGCTGCCATTTTTTCAGTTCAAGTTCTGCAGATAGCTTGATGGATAATGGTGCCATCTCGTCTGGCTGGCCATATTTCTCATAACGAGCCATTGCAGAGAGAACTTTATTCCACTGACTTAACTGGTAATGAGACTGTGCAATACGCAGCCAAATTTCATACGCCTTTTGGCTCTCAGGAACCGATTTACTCAAGTCGTAGTAATGTGGCAAGGCTTTAGAAAACTGCTGTTCATTAAGCAACATATCAGCCAGCATTTTGCGCGTTTGCCATGCTTGTTCATCTTCCAGCAGTCCACTGTTAACAGCGATTTCAAGCTGTTTAATCGCAGACTTAACTTGGTCATTCTGCCAATAAAAGATACCCAACATACGGGCAACGAACGCCTGGTCATAACCACGGGACAAATCCAAAGCTTCTAATGTTGAAATGGCCTCTTTTAGCTTGTCTTCTTGAGCCATATTATGGGCACGTTGAACACGAGTCGCCGTGTATTGACTGAGTTCATTCGCGACGGTGGTAAAAGCACTTAGGCTTAACACAGCACCGATTAAGAATTTCTTCATCATTTGGCTAACTTGAACTCCACTCTAGCGGTTTGCCCGAACTGTTCAATTGAAACACCATCTTCAACTTTTGGTTGATATTTCCACTTTTTAAGCGCTCGAACCGCTTCTTTCTCAAACATACGCTTTGGCTTGGCATCAATCACTTCAATGTCTTTTGGGCGACCCGCGGCATCTATCGTGAATCGCATGATGACGTAACCTTCCATTTTACGTTTCAGTGCTTTGCTTGGATAACGAGGATCAACGCGGTACAGAGGCAATGCTTGCTGGTTGCCCATCGTGCCTTTTAAGTTAGGTGCACTGATCGCAATGCCATCTAGCACAGTGTTCAAACCCAATGCGCTGATTGGCGTGACTTGGCTCATCGGCTCTACTTGGGTTTCCGCTTGAGACAAATCCATCGGTTCTGGTGCTTTTGGTGGTTCTGGCTGTTCAGGAACAGAACGTTGACGACGTTGAACATCAGCATCATTCTCGACCATCACCATGTCAAAGCGCACCGCCTCTGACGGTTGAGGTGCGCGTTGATTGCCTTTGTCGACCATCCACGCCATAAAGCTAAACAAGCTCACCGCAATCAAAATTGACGCTGGTAGCGCGAGTAGTAGCCTGCCCATTAAGGTTTCTCCGCTGCCAATGCGATGTTCTTCACACCAGCACCTTTCGCCGCATCCATCACCTTCACAACCGTTCCGTTGTATGCATGTTCATCCGCTTGAATGACAAGTGATGCCTCTGGTTGCTCAAGTAACAAGTGCTCAATGGTCGCTTCTACACGTTCGATATCCACCAAACGTTTATCGATGTACACATCGTTCGCCGCTGTTACCGCAATAAAAATGCCTGCGTCTTTTTGGCTAACCACGTTCGAGGCTTGTGGTCGGTTAACTTCTACACCTGACTCACGTACAAATGAACTGGTCACAATGAAGAAGATCAGCATGATGAACACGATATCCAACATCGATGTTAAATCGATCTGGGCTTCATCTTGTTGATTATTTCTACGTCCGAGTCTCACTTCTGACTCCTTAAAGATTGTTCTAACTGGAGGGCTTTACGCTCACACACTTTGCTCAAACGTGCATGGACAAACATGCCTGCAAGTGCCGCAACCATACCTGCCATGGTTGGCAGTGTTGCAAGTGAAATGCCTGAAGCCATCAATTTTGGATTGCTACTGCCTTGTGTGGCCATCACATCAAAGACCGTGATCATGCCAGTCACCGTACCTAGCAAACCTAACATCGGGCAAATCGCCACGAGTACTTTGATGGTTGATAGGTTTTGGCGCAGTTCAATGTGTGCTTTTGCAATCCATCCTTCGCGGATTTGATGCGCGTACCAAGAGTGGTGGTCAGGTCTTGCTAGCCACTGCTCACAAAGCTGTTTCTTCACCTTCGGAAACTCCGTTGTCAGGTAAAGTACACGCTCCATAACCAGTAGCCAACACACCGCAACAACGGCTGCTAGCCACCATAGGATTTGGCCACCTTGCTGCATAAAGCTCATCAAGGTTGAGGCCCAATCCTCACTGATCAAACCCAATGTGTTGAGTAGGATCTGCTCCATTACGCTGCGTTCTCCGCTGTCGTGTTAGGGTTGTTTTTGCCTTTTGGCATATCGCGCTCAGCTTGTTCCGCAACAAGACCAATGCCTTGCTTTTCAAGAATATTGCGAATGTTCTCTGCTTGAGAGCTCAATACGTTGTGAGCAAGAAGCAATGGCATTGCCGCAACAAGGCCAAGAACAGTTGTAACTAGCGCCATAGAGATACCACCTGCCATGACTTTTGGATCGCCATTACCAAACTGAGTGATCACTTGGAACGTTTCGATCATGCCTGTTACCGTACCTAATAGACCAAGCATCGGTGCTAGAGCAGCAAGCAGTTTCAGCATCGACAAACCCTTCTCAAGGTGAGTCTGCTCGTCAACTACTGCTTCTAACAGACGAAGCTCTAACGCTTCAACGCTACGATGTTTGTCTTTTTGGTATACCGCAAGAATACGACCAAGCGGGTTGTCTTCTGGCTGAGCTGGGGTCTTTAACTGTTTGGCGATTTTTTGACGAGCAATCATCAATGACACACCACGAACCAACGCGATGATCAAACCAACCGCTAACAAGCCAAGAATGATCTGACCAACGACACCACCGGCATTCAGGCGATCCGCCATTGTCGGTGAATTTGCCAATTGCTCAAGCAAGATCCCACGTGATGGGTCAATCACTAAAGAATCGATTTCACCCGAGTTCAGCGAGCTTGCTGTTGGTCCATTTTCTGGTTGGCGGAGGTAGCTCACCGCATCACCGCGTTGACCGTTCCACTTCACGTAACCAGCGTCATCCAATAGCGCCATTGAGCCAAGGCGAACACCGCTAACCGTTTGTTCACGACCTTCACCATCAAGCAGAGTGAATGACACTTTCGCCAGCTCACCACTTGCTTTAACTTGTTCTTCCATACTGCGCCACATCGCTTCAAGCTGAGGCAAAGTTGGTAGTGATTTAGCGGCAACGATATCATCGATATTTTGCTGGTATGAGTTTGCGTCTACACCAGTAACGGAATGCTTAAGTTCTGCTTCCAGCTCTTTTGCGTTTTGACGAACAACACCAAATAGCTCACCTAAACTGCCCGTTTCTAGACGAAGCTTTTCTTCTAGTTGAGCAAGCTCAGATTCATTTTCACCGAACGTTACGCTCAGCGTATCAGCTTCCGCTTGTAGCGCTGCACGTTCTGCTACAAGCTTATTCTTCATTGCCTGTAGCTCTTGTTGAGTCTTGTTAAAACCAGATTCACGAGCCACGTTATGGGATTGCTGTTGGCGATTTTCTTGTTGTGCTTTTTGCAGCAGAGTGTCACTTGCAAACGTCGTATGCGGTAAAAGCGCAGCAGTAGAAATTAATGCAACCGATAGCCATTTCTTCATCATTTATTTGCCCTCCGCTACGTTTAGAGACACTGGCAGAGTTAGCATGCTTGGTGCGATCTGTTTATTTGCCATGGCAAACGCTTTATCGAGTTCAGATTTTTGTTCTGAGCCAACGGACTGCCATGCGTTCTGTTGTTGTGACCAGCTCCAGAACTGTTCACCAGATAGGCTACGCGCAACCAGAGACACGCGACCTAAGTAAAGAATATCAGCTTCAACTTGATCGTTGCCTTCCAATGCAATCTTGCCTTGGTAGATACCAATCTTAGTGCCGTAATCCATTTCGATTTGGTACGCTTCTAGAATACGACGAAACTTTTCAGCATCCGCGACATCTGCTCGAGTCATCATGGCATCAAGCTTAGCAATACGCTCCTCACGCTGCGCTTTGCGGATCGGCTTATCATTCGCAACGATAGTCTTTAGACCATCCAGCATGTGATACATAAGCGGGACCACACCTTGACGAGTTTGAGCGATTTGCTCAATTTGCTCATTCAAACTTGCCACTTCCTCGTTTTGGCTATCAACAAGGTTTGAAAGGTGGTCGCGATAAATCGTCAAGTTGCTGACTTCTTCATTCAACTGTTCAATTTCAGCTTCTAGTGACAGAGACTTCTCGGCACTTGCATCGATACGCTTCTGGCTTACCGCAGACGCTTGGTTAGTTTTACTCTGCACAGCTTGAGCATCGTTAAGATTTTCCGCTTGAACGGGAATCAAAACCGATGTGATCAACAGAGCGATACTTGATTTCATTAGATTCATACGAGTTATATTTTCTGTTTTCCAAAAACGACTAAAGGGGAAGACAACCCTTCCCCTTTAAAAATCAGTTTGTTATCAGTACTTGAACTGAATTGTCGCCATGTAGTTTCGGCCCTCGCCTATCACTACACCGCTAGCTCCTTCTTGTTTACTGTTAGTGCTACCCCCACCTGCTAGGTAGTCAGTATCAAACAAGTTTTCTACATTGAATCGAGCCACAATATCTAAGTTCTCATCATACTTGTGAGTGTACGCAACGCCCATATCAATACGTGCATACCCATCTTTCTTAAATGTGTTCGCTGCGTCACCGTAGCGCTCACCTTCATAAATCAGACCTAGGTTCACATCTGTGTTGTTCTGAACTTTGTAGCTCGACCAAACACTTGCTGAAAACTCAGGAACGTCCGCTGGACGGTTGCCTTTGTAGTCCGCACTTTCTGTGATTTCTGCGTCTAAGTACATTGCAGAAGCAGTTAGCGAAAGTTCTTCAGTAACAAAACCTTGAGCTAGAATTTCTGCACCGCGGTGTACTTGCTCACCATCTTGAGTCTTCTTGTACATAACGTCACCGCCAGCGTTAACGCCATTTTCAACATCAAGCGCGATGTTTTCTAGCGTGATATCGAACACAGCACCAGAGACCAATAGACGCTCGTCAAACAGCTCCCATTTAGTACCCATCTCGTAAGAGATCCCGCGTTCTGCATCAAGCTCTTCACCATCGTTGGTGTAATCTGTGCCATTTACCGTACCTTGAGGCATAAAGCTTTCAGAGTACTGAACGTAAATAGAACCATTGCTTGCAGGGTGGAAAATCACACCTAGTTTTGGTGACACCTGACTTTCTGTCAGCTCATCGCTGCGTTTTTCATCGTAACGAACACCCGCAAGTACTTGCCAGTAATCGTTAATCGTCATCATGTTTTGTGCGTAGATACCCCAAGTATCATATTCGCTTGTTGGCCATCTCTTTGAGCTTGTTGGCTCTGGCTTCACAACCGTCTCACCAGCTGGTACGTACTCGCCATCATGGAAAGCCATAAAGCGGTCGTAGCTGTAATCCAAGTAGTTTGCACCGACTAAGAAAGTGTTATCTGTACCAAACAGAGAAAAGTCAGTCGTTACATCTACATAAGCAGTATCAAACACCCAGTGATCAGAACGCTCGTTACCCTTGTGCTTGATCGTACCGTTTTCTTCGTACATATCGAATTTAGGGTAAGACTCTACATCGAAACGTTTAAAGTCTTGACGGTTGTAACCCGCTTTAACATTCACGTTGTCTGTCACTTGAGCATTGATGTCGATACCATAGTTTTCAACATCGTTGTCAATCTCTGACCACTGTGCATCCCAGATGTACTTGTCACCACGAACGGCTTTGCCATCAACGATGTAAGCACCAGAATCAACGCCGCCGTCATCTTTCGTACGGTCATAGTGTGCTGAAACCATGACGTTTTCTGTGATGTCATATTCCACGACCAAACCACCTACTACGCGGTCAGTTTGTGGCTCTGTACCATCACCGTATTTACGCCATGAGCCGTAGCTTTCTTTTGCAAGAATCGCACGCGCACGTAATGTTTCAGCATCATTCAGCGCACCACTGACATCAAGTACAGTTCGTGAATGATCATTTGAGCCGATATCTTGGCTTAAGCTTGCTTGCGTTTCTGTTGTTGGCTTCTTAGAAACCATGTTCACAAGGCCACCCGGCTCAGATTTACCATAAAGTAGACCTGACGGACCTTTCAGAACTTCAACACGCTCTAAAAGCTCAATTGGCTGACGGTAGTGTGACCAATGCTGACGACCATCACGTAGGAAGCCATCTGAACTGCTCAGTTCAAAACCACGTAGCGAGAAGCGCTCACGGTTACGGCTGGTGCCTCCTGCGCTAACACTCGCATCGTTTTGTAGTACTTCACCTAGCGTACTTGCACGTTGCTCATCGATAACCGCTTCATCAATGACAGCAACTTGTCCTGGAGTTTCCAGTTGCGTCATTTCCATACGCATGGCTGTTGTATTGGTATCCGCTTTGTAACCGAACTCACGGCCTTCTACTACTAGGTGTTCATCTGCTGCTTGAACTTCTGCCACTGCTGGTGCCGCTAGCACCGCACCGATCACTAATGCCAACTGGCTCTTAGTAAACATATCCTTTCACTCCGACTATTCTCGGGTCGCACATAAAAGCTATGCGATTCCCTTCTAATTATTTCGGCAGTGAATATAAGTGATAACCATTACCATTTGCATTAAATTTACATTCTTTGCATTCGTAAAGTTTTGTAAAGCACAAAGCGGTCAAGCAATCACCATTCGTGATCAAAATCACACTTAAGCATTGCATTTAACATGGTTTTTTACTGTCTAAAGAACAACGTGACGGCAAGCCCACCTTCGAGACGATTCGATGCCATCGCTTTTCCGCCCATCATACGCATGGACTCTTTTACAATCGCTAATCCAAGACCATAACCACCTAGCTTTTTGTCTCGAGAGGCATCCAAGCGCGTGAATGGGTCAAAGATGTCAGACAGCTTGCCTTGTGGAATACCTGGCCCATTATCAGCAATGGTGACAGCTAAATAGTGATTATTGTCTGTTGATTTATTCGAGAGAGAAATCTCTATATGAGCTGACTCCCCTGCATATTTGATTGCATTTCCAACCAAATTATTCAAACAACGAACAACCAAAGTCTCATCACATTGTACTTTTGTTCTCATTGCATCAGACGCAAAATACAACCCTTGCCCCGCTTTCAAGTCAATCTTACAACGCTCAATTTGAGGAACGAGCAATACCTCTAAATCGCTACGCTTTAGCTCGGTGTCATAGCGAGCGTTCTCTAATCGGCTAAAT
The DNA here is from genome assembly GCF_002906655.1 of Vibrio hyugaensis. NCBI lineage: Bacteria > Pseudomonadati > Pseudomonadota > Gammaproteobacteria > Vibrionales > Vibrionaceae > Vibrio > Vibrio hyugaensis. The sequence continues at coordinate 2,070,531 of NZ_CP025795.1, forward strand.
TCTAGGATTTCACCAATTAAATGGTTTAGCTCATTCGCCTCTTCTTCCATTCGCGTCACAAGGCTTTGTTCGCTTTCACCGACACGCTTACGCAACAGGTGTAAGACTAAGTTTTGACGAGCAAGTGGTGTACGTAATTCATGGGAAACGTCGCGAATCAATCGTCGTTGCTTTTCAGCCAGAGAATGGATCTCCCTTGTCATATGGTCAAAGTCTTGAGCTAATTCATTAAACTCTCGCGTATTGGATTGGAGTTCATCGACTACGCTAACATTGAAATCACCGTTTGATAGCCTTTTACTCGCCTCTCGTAACCGGTCTAAAGGTTGTTGTAGATTCCTTGCCATTAAGAGCGAAAATAACGCAAGAATCACGGCTGCGATAACCACTTTTATGATCGAGAAATACAAAATAAAAGCATGAGCAGGGTGCAAGCGATGCGGCAACTGAATCACTAAACTATTATTACCGACTAAGGGGATACTAAAAATTGGTCGGCTGACCTTACCTTCTAGTTGCTCATCAAGGCTTCTTTTGAATTTCAATTTAAATTCGAAGTGAGGGTGCATCAAACGATGCGTCAGTGGCTGTAGATTTTCATCTAGTACAAACAAATAAAAGTGTTGTGCATTCGCCCAATCCGCTAATTCGTCCATATCGCCGTCTTCGATCAGCACGTTAGCTTGATGAGCTAGGTCCAACATTTCAGTTTTCACACTCGCTGGAACCTTAAGCATGGCTTTCACTAACGCTTGCTCGGCAACCGCTTGGACCGCCAAAATACTAATAACAATCGCCGTCATGTAGCTAAATAATTGAAAAGCAAGACTGTCTTTGCGCTTAGCAATATAAGATGGACAAACTAACTTCATTAGCCAGTCACCGCCTCTAGATAGCTGTAGCCTTTACCTCGAAACGTTTTGATGTGCTGTTTGGATAAGCCAGCTTCTACCAATTTACGTCGAATATTACTGATGTGCATATCCAGATTTCGATCAAACGGGCTCAGTTCCTTTTTAAGGACTTTTGTTTGTAATTCCGCTTTAGAGATCACGACACCTTGGTTTTTTACGAGGTAACTCAACAGCTCTGCTTCCGTTCCAGTTAAAGGAAGGCTGTTGAGATGGTCACTCATGCTCTGTACAGTACAACACATAGCCTGTCTTTGACGCTCTAAGCCAACACGACGAAGAATCGCCTTAATACGCATAAGCAGTTCGGGGACGTTGAATGGCTTACCGATGTATTGGTCAGCGCCAGCTTGGTAGCCATCAAGCATCGAGTTCTCATCGTTTAATGCTGTCAACATCAGTATAGGGGTAGCGAATCGTTGGCAAATACGGCGAGCCACCTGCATACCACTGAGGTTAGGTAACATTACATCGAGTAAGACGAGGTCAACAGGCGTTTTTTCCATGTACTGTAACGCGCTTTCACCACAGTGGACTGACGAGACCGTATACCCTTCTTCTTGCAACACGGCTTCCAATAGTTCACACAACGGAACATCGTCATCTACGACCAAAATTCGTGACATCATCCACTACCAGTTAAATAAAAATGGTTCGCATTCTATTACTCATTTGCAGATTAAACAACTATAGTTTTTAGGGTTTTTGAGCATAAAAAATACCAAAAAAGCCCTTATCAAAAAGGGCTACACAAACCAATTAGTTATGTTCTCATCGCCGCTGTTTATAGATGAAATATCTTTCTTTAAATATGCATCGATAATCATCGGATACCACAAGAAACAAAACTCGCACTTTATTTTCCATAAAAAAGAGTACAATTCTGGGCACTTCATTCTTGAGACACAGACTTAATATGACAACGCTTTTGATTGGCCACCGAGGTGTGGCAGGTAAGTTCCCCGAAAATACGAAAGTCAGCGTTCAAGCTGCGATCGATTTAGGGTTAAATTGGGTTGAAGTCGACGTACAACCGACCAAGGATAACGTTTTGGTGGTTTGCCACGATCATACAGTAAACCGCTGTAGCAACGGTAAAGGTCGAGTTGACCAAATGACATTATCTGAGCTCAAAGCGTTAGATTTTGGTCGTTGGTTCAGCGATGAATTCGCCAATGAATCCATCATGACATTATCTGAACTCCTAGAGCTTGCAGCAGAAAATGACCTAAACCTTAATATCGAGGTTAAAGTAGATCATCACTCTGCCAATGACGTTGCTAAAATGGCGGCTAAAACTCTTCTAGACGGTCCTTTACCTAAAGAACGCATCCTTTTATCAAGCTTCAGTCATGACGTAATTAGAGCACTGCACAAGCATTGTGAGGGTTATAGACTAGGTGTGCTAAGTGAATTCTTTACTCGAAAAGACCGATTATTGCTCGAAGAAGTAGATGCCTACAGCTGTAACCTCAATATTAACTGGGTTCGCTCACGCCAAATCAATAAGCTACAACAAGCAGGCTATAAGGTGATGTGCTACACAGTGAACAATCCCAACAAACTAAAACATCTGCCAATGTTGGATGGCATCTTTAGTGACCATCCAAGTCGTTTTATGTAGTAGCTGAGATGTCGATATTAGGAACTTCATTACCATTCAATAGTAATTGGGGTTCCCATTTTGACTAGCTTGACAAATTCGTCCATTTCTTCGTTAGTAATGGCAATGCAACCGTTAGTCCAATCGAAGCTTTGAATAAATTGAGGTGATTGAGTCTCACCATTTTTAAGACCGTGAATTTTAATTGCCCCTCCAGGTGCGACACCGCGACGATGCGCTTCCAAACGGTCAATCGCGTCAGGATAACTGATATGCACAGAACGGTAGAAAGCAGAATCGTTGATCACGTAATCTAACGTGTAATCACCTTCTGGAGTTCTATTGTCACCCTCTTCTTGCTTGTGCCCTTTTGGATTAGCACCCAATGCGATGCGATACTCTTTAACGACCTCGCCATTCTCCATCAGGTACATCCTACGCTTCGACTTATCAACTTTTACCAAATCGACCGCTGCGTGAGCACCGGACATAAACGTACAACACAAGATCAAAGACAACCATTTTACTGACATCGCCAGAACGCCTAACTCATCCACTTAAGGGGAACACAAAAAAGAGCAACCATGCTAGTCAGATGGTCACACTAAAGCAAACTTAATGTGTGCAAATTTAACTACTCATTACACTAAAATTGGCTTACTTTATAAGGAGATTACTTTACAAATTCAGCACAAATAGAGAGGGTATTATGCTCAACATTGCTTTTTTCAGTGCAAAATCCTATGACGAAGCCTCTTTCAACAAAATCAAAAACAACCGAGACTTCGAATTTCACTATCATGATTTTAGATTAACGTCTAAAACTGCAAAAATGGCACAGGGCTGCGAGGTTGTTTGCGCCTTTGTAAACGATGACTTGTCTGCTCCGGTTCTAAAACAACTTTCCATTGGCGGCACGAAACTGATTGCGATGCGTTGTGCAGGTTTCGACAAGGTCGATTTGGAAGCGGCGAAAGAACTTGGTTTACAAGTTGTTCGCGTTCCTGCCTATTCACCAGAAGCCGTGGCGGAGCACACTGTCGGAATGATGATGTGTCTGAATCGACGCTTGCATAAAGCTTACCAGCGTACCCGTGACGCAAACTTCAACCTAGAAGGTCTAGTCGGCTTTAACTTTTATGGCAAGACTGTTGGTGTCGTAGGAACTGGTAAGATAGGTATCGCCACCATGCGCATCTTTAAAGGGCTGGGGATGGAAGTTCTTTGTTACGACCCATATGAAAACCCTCTTGCGTTGGAGATGGGCGCGCGTTACTGCTCTCTTGAAGAGATCTATGCTAACGCAGATGTCATCTCGCTACACTGTCCGATGAGTGAAGAGAACTACCACCTGTTGAATGAGAAAGCATTCTCGCAAATGAAAGACGGTGTAATGATCATCAACACTAGCCGCGGCGAACTACTTGATTCAGTTGCGGCGATTGAGGCGCTAAAACAAGGCAAAATCGGAGCTTTAGGCTTAGATGTGTACGATAATGAAAAAGACCTGTTCTTCCAAGACAAATCCAATGATGTGATTGTCGATGACGTGTTCCGCCGCTTGTCTGCATGTCACAACGTACTATTCACTGGACACCAAGCGTTCTTGACTCATGAAGCCCTCAACAACATCGCGTCTGTGACCCTAAGTAACGTAGAAGCCTTCTTTACGGGCACTCCTTCAGGTAATGAGCTGATCAACTAAATCGGTAGATCGAGCAGTATAGTAGAGCGTAGAATTTCAGCTATGCTATACTCCTCGACCATTAAAAATTTGAGCCCAATTACCATGAGCATAAAAACTGATATTCAAAAGCTGCACAACCGTTTAGATAATTGCCAACGCAAATTGGATGCGGCGCGCTCTCGTGGTGATCACGAAATGATTACTAAGTTCACGAATGAAGTTGATGACTTAACGAAGAAGCTGAATCAACTTAAGCACAAGCAAACATACGAGCTAAACAAAGAACGTAAGAGCCTGCTTGATATGCCATTCTCTCGTGAAATCACTAAAGCAGAACAAGCAGATATCGGCAAGCTTAAGAAGCGTGTACGCGGCCTAGTTATCGTTCACCCATTAACAAAAGTGGGTAAAGAATTGCGCCTAGACGTAATGACAGGTTTTGCTCCAAAAGAGTTCTAATAACTCTATTAAGTAACGGATATTGAAAAGCCCAAGCAGCTAGCTTGGGCTTTTTTGTATTTTAAATTCAGTGAGTTGAGTTTTGGTTGAATTCTATTTAAATGGTGAGTGACAGTGCAACCTGCTCAGTTTTCAACTTACTAGAAGATAAAACCTTAGATAACTTTCAAATGCTACAAATGACGAAAGCACACTGATTTCTCAACAGCCCCTCTATGTATTGTCTGAGTTCTAGCACGCCTAGTCTGGGGTAGCGACTGACTTAGGACTTGATGCAAATCCCGTCTAATTCACAAACGTCAGAAATGAAAAAAGCCTCGCTATTTCTAGCGAGGCTTCTTAATAGTGGCGGAGAGATAGGGATTTGAACCCTAGATACGCTATTAACGTATGCCGGTTTTCAAGACCGGTGCTTTCAACCACTCAGCCATCTCTCCACAAATTGTTACTAAAATTTAGTCTTACTTAAATAATGCTAAATCTCAGTTTTGCCTTTAGATTTTTTAAAATCTAAAAACAGTAAGCAAGCCTGGCGATGTCCTACTCTCACATGGGGAAGCCCCACACTACCATCGGCGCTAATTCGTTTCACTTCTGAGTTCGGAATGGAAGTCAGGTGGGTCCAAATCGCTATGGCCGCCAAGCAAATTCTTTAATCTGGAAAACTGATTTTAAGTTCTATTTATACACATTCAATCGTTCTTGCATTGAGTCCATCAAAACCCCTTGGGTGTTGTATGGTTAAGCCTCACGGGCAATTAGTACAGGTTAGCTCAACGCCTCACAACGCTTACACACCCTGCCTATCAACGTTCTAGTCTCGAACAACCCTTTAGGATACTTAAAGTATCAGGGAAGACTCATCTCAGGGCTCGCTTCCCGCTTAGATGCTTTCAGCGGTTATCGATTCCGAACTTAGCTACCGGGCAATGCGTCTGGCGACACAACCCGAACACCAGAGGTTCGTCCACTCCGGTCCTCTCGTACTAGGAGCAGCCCCCTTCAATCTTCCAACGCCCACGGCAGATAGGGACCGAACTGTCTCACGACGTTCTAAACCCAGCTCGCGTACCACTTTAAATGGCGAACAGCCATACCCTTGGGACCGACTTCAGCCCCAGGATGTGATGAGCCGACATCGAGGTGCCAAACACCGCCGTCGATATGAACTCTTGGGCGGTATCAGCCTGTTATCCCCGGAGTACCTTTTATCCGTTGAGCGATGGCCCTTCCATACAGAACCACCGGATCACTATGACCTGCTTTCGCACCTGCTCGAATTGTCATTCTCGCAGTCAAGCGGGCTTATGCCATTGCACTAACCTCACGATGTCCAACCGTGATTAGCCCACCTTCGTGCTCCTCCGTTACTCTTTGGGAGGAGACCGCCCCAGTCAAACTACCCACCAGGCACTGTCCGCAACCCCGATTAGGGGTCGACGTTAGAACATCAACACTACAAGGGTGGTATTTCAAGGACGGCTCCACACAATCTAGCGACTGTGCTTCAAAGCCTCCCACCTATCCTACACATGTAGGGTCAATGTTCAGTGCCAAGCTGTAGTAAAGGTTCACGGGGTCTTTCCGTCTAGCCGCGGGTACACTGCATCTTCACAGCGATTTCAATTTCACTGAGTCTCGGGTGGAGACAGCGTGGCCATCATTACGCCATTCGTGCAGGTCGGAACTTACCCGACAAGGAATTTCGCTACCTTAGGACCGTTATAGTTACGGCCGCCGTTTACCGGGGCTTCGATCAAGAGCTTCGACCGAAGTCTAACCCCATCAATTAACCTTCCGGCACCGGGCAGGCGTCACACCGTATACGTCATCTTACGATTTTGCACAGTGCTGTGTTTTTAATAAACAGTTGCAGCCACCTGGTATCTGCGACTCTCGTCAGCTCCATCCGCAAGGGACTTCACCATCAAGAGCGTACCTTCTCCCGAAGTTACGGTACCATTTTGCCTAGTTCCTTCACCCGAGTTCTCTCAAGCGCCTTGGTATTCTCTACCCGACCACCTGTGTCGGTTTGGGGTACGATTCCTTACAATCTGAAGCTTAGAGGCTTTTCCTGGAAGCATGGCATCAATGACTTCACTACCGTAGTAGCTCGACGTCGTGTCTCAGCCTTAAGAAGAGCCGGATTTACCTAACTCTTCAGCCTACGCACTTGAACCTGGACAACCGTCGCCAGGCCCACCTAGCCTTCTCCGTCCCCCCATCGCAATTGTAAGAAGTACGGGAATATTAACCCGTTTCCCATCGACTACGCCTTTCGGCCTCGCCTTAGGGGTCGACTTACCCTGCCCCGATTAACGTTGGACAGGAACCCTTGGTCTTCCGGCGAGGAGGTTTTTCACCCCCTTTATCGTTACTCATGTCAGCATTCGCACTTCTGATACCTCCAGCATGCTTTACAACACACCTTCAACGGCTTACAGAACGCTCCCCTACCCAATGAAGTAAACTTCATTGCCGCAGCTTCGGTTTATTACTTAGCCCCGTTACATCTTCCGCGCAGGCCGACTCGACCAGTGAGCTATTACGCTTTCTTTAAATGATGGCTGCTTCTAAGCCAACATCCTGGCTGTCTGAGCCTTCCCACATCGTTTCCCACTTAGTAATAATTTGGGACCTTAGCTGGCGGTCTGGGTTGTTTCCCTCTCCACGACGGACGTTAGCACCCGCCGTGTGTCTCCCGGATAGTACTTACTGGTATTCGGAGTTTGCAAAGGGTTGGTAAGTCGGGATGACCCCCTAGCCTTAACAGTGCTCTACCCCCAGTAGTATTCGTCCGAGGCGCTACCTAAATAGCTTTCGGGGAGAACCAGCTATCTCCAGGTTTGATTGGCCTTTCACCCCTAGCCACAAGTCATCCGCTAATTTTTCAACATTAGTCGGTTCGGTCCTCCAATTGATGTTACTCAATCTTCAACCTGCCCATGGCTAGATCACCTGGTTTCGGGTCTATATCCAGCGACTAAGTCGCGCAGTTAACACTCGCTTTCGCTACGGCTCCCCTAGATGGTTAACCTTGCCACTGAATATAAGTCGCTGACCCATTATACAAAAGGTACGCAGTCACACCACGAAGGTGCTCCTACTGCTTGTACGTACACGGTTTCAGGTTCTATTTCACTCCCCTCACAGGGGTTCTTTTCGCCTTTCCCTCACGGTACTGGTTCACTATCGGTCAGTCAGTAGTATTTAGCCTTGGAGGATGGTCCCCCCATATTCAGACAGGATATCACGTGTCCCGCCCTACTCGATTTCACTGAATGTGCGTTGTCAACTACGGGGCTATCACCCTTTATTGCCGGACTTTCCAGACCGTTCGTCTAACGCATATAAAGCTTAAGGGCTAGTCCAATTTCGCTCGCCGCTACTTTCGGAATCTCGGTTGATTTCTTTTCCTCGGGGTACTTAGATGTTTCAGTTCCCCCGGTTCGCCTCGCTGCGCTATGTATTCACGCAGCGATACTAGCTTATGCTAGTGGGTTTCCCCATTCGGAAATCCCAGACTCAAGTGGTTTTTACTACCTAATCTGGGCTTATCGCAAGTTAATACGTCCTTCATCGCCTCTGACTGCCAAGGCATCCACCGTGTACGCTTAGTCACTTAACCATACAACCCGAAGGAGTTTCGAGTTGATGTTCAAATCACCAAAGTTGTCTCTCATTATTTGAATGAGCGAGAGACATATCGATTTTGCCGGACTCAATTTCGAATAATCACAGTAAAAGTGATATTCCCAAGAACACTTGAATGTGTTTTTTGGTGTTTGTCATAAAGACAAACATTGAGAACTTTACAAGTAATCTTAAAGATTACTTTGTCAGCTTTCCAAATTGTTAAAGAGCTAATCACTTCTTATGAAGTAACCATTTTTAAACACACTCGTCTTTCTATTTAAAGAAAATATGCTTAAAGATGGTGGGCGATACCGGGCTCGAACCAGTGACCCCCTGCTTGTAAGGCAGGTGCTCTCCCAACTGAGCTAATCGCCCACATAAGTTTTTCGTCTTGTGGTAGACGTCAAGAATGGTGGAGCTATGCGGGATCGAACCGCAGACCTCCTGCGTGCAAGGCAGGCGCTCTCCCGGCTGAGCTATAGCCCCATCTTGAGAGTCATTCTTAAAGAATGGTGGGTCGTGCAGGATTCGAACCTGCGACCAATTGATTAAAAGTCAACTGCTCTACCAACTGAGCTAACGACCCAATGGTATCCCGTAGGGGAGTCGAACCCCTGTTACCGCCGTGAAAGGGCGGTGTCCTAGGCCTCTAGACGAACGGGACACTGGATTGAAGATATTGGGATATCTTCGTCTCTTTTACTTATAAACCGTATCAATCTGTGTGGACACTCATCGTGAGTAATCATCGTATAAGGAGGTGATCCAGCGCCAGGTTCCCCTAGCGCTACCTTGTTACGACTTCACCCCAGTCATGAACCACAAAGTGGTAAGCGTCCTCCCGAAGGTTAAACTACCTACTTCTTTTGCAGCCCACTCCCATGGTGTGACGGGCGGTGTGTACAAGGCCCGGGAACGTATTCACCGTGGCATTCTGATCCACGATTACTAGCGATTCCGACTTCATGGAGTCGAGTTGCAGACTCCAATCCGGACTACGACGCACTTTTTGGGATTCGCTCACTATCGCTAGCTTGCTGCCCTCTGTATGCGCCATTGTAGCACGTGTGTAGCCCTACTCGTAAGGGCCATGATGACTTGACGTCGTCCCCACCTTCCTCCGGTTTATCACCGGCAGTCTCCCTGGAGTTCCCGACATTACTCGCTGGCAAACAAGGATAAGGGTTGCGCTCGTTGCGGGACTTAACCCAACATTTCACAACACGAGCTGACGACAGCCATGCAGCACCTGTCTCAGAGTTCCCGAAGGCACCAATCCATCTCTGGAAAGTTCTCTGGATGTCAAGAGTAGGTAAGGTTCTTCGCGTTGCATCGAATTAAACCACATGCTCCACCGCTTGTGCGGGCCCCCGTCAATTCATTTGAGTTTTAATCTTGCGACCGTACTCCCCAGGCGGTCTACTTAACGCGTTAGCTCCGAAAGCCACGGCTCAAGGCCACAACCTCCAAGTAGACATCGTTTACGGCGTGGACTACCAGGGTATCTAATCCTGTTTGCTCCCCACGCTTTCGCATCTGAGTGTCAGTATCTGTCCAGGGGGCCGCCTTCGCCACCGGTATTCCTTCAGATCTCTACGCATTTCACCGCTACACCTGAAATTCTACCCCCCTCTACAGTACTCTAGTCTGCCAGTTTCAAATGCTATTCCGAGGTTGAGCCCCGGGCTTTCACATCTGACTTAACAAACCACCTGCATGCGCTTTACGCCCAGTAATTCCGATTAACGCTCGCACCCTCCGTATTACCGCGGCTGCTGGCACGGAGTTAGCCGGTGCTTCTTCTGTCGCTAACGTCAAATCCATACGCTATTAACGTATGAACCTTCCTCACGACTGAAAGTGCTTTACAACCCGAAGGCCTTCTTCACACACGCGGCATGGCTGCATCAGGCTTGCGCCCATTGTGCAATATTCCCCACTGCTGCCTCCCGTAGGAGTCTGGACCGTGTCTCAGTTCCAGTGTGGCTGATCATCCTCTCAGACCAGCTAGGGATCGTCGCCTTGGTGAGCCATTACCTCACCAACTAGCTAATCCCACCTAGGCATATCCTGACGCGAGAGGCCCGAAGGTCCCCCTCTTTGGCCCGTAGGCATTATGCGGTATTAGCCATCGTTTCCAATGGTTATCCCCCACATCAGGGCAATTTCCTAGGCATTACTCACCCGTCCGCCGCTCGACGCCGTTATCGTTCCCCGAAGGTTCAGATAACTCGTTTCCGCTCGACTTGCATGTGTTAGGCCTGCCGCCAGCGTTCAATCTGAGCCATGATCAAACTCT